>NZ_JAYFER010000441.1:0-31259 GCF_055795065.1 Lyngbya sp. CCY1209 | reverse complement strand
CATCCAAGGGGATGGAAGCCTTACTGGGAGGTTATTTCAGGCATTTCAGCCTTATTTCATTCCCAAACGAATCGCACAGATAGCTACATTGTATCTAATGTTTCTGTCCGGACATTAAAACCCCTCCTCGTCCGCGAAGGTCTCGATGTTGACCGGGCGGGTACGGCGCCGGCTTGGAGACTGGTGCGGGGACTGCCCGATCGCCGACTGACGCCCCCGATGTTCTTCCCGAAGCCTTATCGACCGATCGCTGATAATTGAATGCCGTGGGCTGACAAATAATCGTCGTCCGAACCATAACGATCGGGCGATCGCCCCCCTTTATTCCCCTCCGACTCAAACACCAATTTGAGTCCCCGCTTCCAGAAAATCGCCGATCTTCTGAGGAAGTTTATGCAATTTGAACCCAGTTTTTCGGTAAACGAAGCATCCGGCGATCGCAGGTCTGCATCGGTATTCGGCAAGGGAAAACCCCCACTCGAAGCGATGACCCGGCCCAATTGGCGGGGACGCACCCAATTTTGCAATTGAGTGATAATTTCTGCGGCCAAACCAGCCATAGCGATAATCTCCTAATAACTGTAAGCTGATGGCTGAAAGCGGACTGCCAATTGCTATAAAATGTCCGAACCCCGGTTTTTGCCTGCGGGGGATCGTATCTCAGTCCATCACCCATCAGATTCAGCATGACTCTCAATTCACCGGCTCCCGATCGCGATCGCCAGCCCATCCACAGAACCATTCGACCGATGGGGGTTTCGGCTCTCCACGGCCTGACGTTTGTCGGACAGACCCTGTACGCCGTGGATTCGCTGCGGGGATTTCTGCTCCAGATCGACCCCCGCACGGACAATACCATTGTCATCAATCCTTATCATACGGCGGAATTTACCGACGCCAGCGGTTTGGCCATTTGGGAGGGGACGCTGTGGTTTACCCGGGATGATAGCGTGTACGTCTGCCGGGATGCCTTCAAGGGAGACGCGATCGCGATCGACCCCCAGCACTTTGTGTCCCTCCCCTACAGAATAGACGGCATTGCCGTCTGGAACTCCACCCTTTACCTGAGTTCTCGGGAAGCGGGTTATATTTTCGTCTACAGCGCCAGCACGGGCCGCGAAATCACCCGATTTTACGCCCCGGGAATCGGGGAGGAAAATCTGACGGTCCGGGATGAGGAATTGTGGGTTTGCGACAAGTTGGAGCAGACGGTGTACTGCCTGGAACGGGGCACGGGAGAGACGCGGTTCAACGTTTTGACCCCCTTTGAGTCCCCCAGCGGTCTGGCGTTTTACCCGGACCCGCAGACGGGGGAAACGGTGCTCTACGTCGCCTATGCGGGGGACGAGTTGTTCATCCGGGACGACCCCAACTCCCTGGAACAGTTTCAACTGGCCAAGCGCGATCGCACCTTCGTCCACCCCCTCTACTTTCACTACAACGAAAAAGAGCGCTACGCCACCTCCAACGGCTTTTTGATCGAGATGTCCTACGTCGAAGAGATCGAACCCCTCGACGAGGTATATTTGGAGGACGTGGAATGGCGCATCGCCCTGCCCTCGGAAACCCACCGCCAGAAGGTGCGGGAAATTTCCTATATCGGAACTCCCTTCACCGAAGAGGTGGAAGACGGGGAGCGGGTGGCTGTGTTCAAGTTCAAGCCCCTGAGTTCCAAAGAACGGCGGATTTTCGGCTGGAAAGCCCTGCTGGAGGTGCACGCCATCAAGTACCAGATCCACCCCCTCGACGTGGAACAGGTGCCGCCCCTGCCACTGGAGTTTAAAGATCGCTATCTGGTGGATAATGACAATTTGGCGATGGAGTCCTATGTCGTCCGGGAGGCCGCCGAGGATGCGGTGGGGACGGAAACCAACGTCCTCCGCAAGTTGTTGAACGTCCGCAATTACGTTTACGATCGCCTCGACTACAGCCTCACTGCCAAAATTGAACCCCCGGACGTGGTGCTCCGGCGGGGGGTCGGGTCCTGCGGGGAATATGTGGGGGTGCTGCTGGCTTTGGGGCGTCTCAACGAGATCCCCTGTCGCACGGTGGGCCGCTACAAGTGCCCCGCCTTCGCCGATCGCCGCAACGTGCCGCTGGAACCGGAGTACAATCATGTTTGGCTCGAATTCTACATCCCCGGCTTCGGTTGGGTGCCGATGGAGTCCAACCCGGACGATATCGGCGACGGCGGTCCCTATCCCCTGCGGTTTTTCATGGGGTTGGCGTGGTACCACGTCGAGATCGGCCGCGGACTCAAGTTTCAACGCCTGACCAATAACGGGGTTCCCCTCAACAAGGAGGAGATTTCGGTGGGAAATCTGGCGATCAACCACGTCCGGTTTACCATTTTGGACGAACTTCGGGCCATTTGAACAAAGTCCGTCGCACTCGACCTCCTCGCGTTAGCAGGATGGAGTCAAGACGGGGCGATTTGGAGTCCCCTTCCTCGCCATGCCGAACTGCCTTCGGCCGCAGAAAAGGGAGACGAAAAATCGCCAAACCCTGATCAAACAGCGACAATCAGACACCTATGGAGTTTACGACCCTCAACATTTTATTTCTGGCCGCGATCGCCCTGCTGCTGCTGGTGACGGGCGGCGTGGGCTATCTGACAGTTGCCGATTGGCGCGATCGGCGTCGCCGGGAACAGGAGCGACGGGGCAAGTGATAATTGATAATTGATAATTGACAATTATCAATTTTTTTTCCGTTCCCGATGTTCGGTTTACAAAGAGCTCGAATCGAGGCTCTTGGCTTCGTCGTCGGTTTGGGGCAGGTGCAGGCCGCACTCCTGTTTAAGGCCCCGGAAGCGGGTGTCGCGATCGCTCTCGTCCCCGGCCATCAGGGGGCGGCTGGAGTGCCAGTCGCCGACGGTGGTGTAGCCGAGGTCGAAATAGGGGTGGTAGGGCAGATCGTGGGCGGTGAGGTACTGGTAGACGTCCCGGGAGTGCCAGTTGAGGATGGGATAGACTTTGTGGCGGTCGGACTGGCGACCGACGCGGCGGAGGGTTTGGCGGTGGGCGGTCTGGTCGGCCCGCAGTCCCGCCAGCCATGCGGTGGCATTCAATTCACCCAGGGCCCGCTGCATGGGTTCGACTTTGCGGATCTGGTCGTAGCGGTTGAGGGCTCCGACGTCATCTTGTTCCCACAGGCGGCCGTAGAGGGCTTCCATGCGGGCGGGGCTGATGGGGGACTGGTAGACTTTCAGGTTGAGGTTGAGGCGATCGCTCAATTCGTCGGCGAAGCGGTAGGTTTCGGCGGGGAGGTAGCCGGTATCCACCCAAATCACGGGGATATCGGGGACGACTCGGGTGACTAAATGCAGCATTACGGCGGATTGGATGCCGAAACTGGTGCTCATGACCAACCCTGACCCGAAGGTGTCCGCCGCCCATTTCACCACTTCCGTCGCGTCCGCATTTTCGAGGTGGGCGTTGACGCGATCGAGATCCAGGCCCTCCTCCATGCGATCGCCGCAGCAGCAGTTGCCGTCCGCCGGGATGGGTGCAGGTTGTCCCTTGGAGTTGGAATCGATGAGATTCAAATGTTGCATGGTTTCGGCTTCTGTGGTTGTGGATATCAAGTGGACATTCTTTCAATCTTGGCGGTGGCCCCGACACCGGCTCGGTGCGGGGGGCGATCGCGATGGCGGCTCCGGCAGAACCCGCGATTCGAGCCGCGATTTCCATTTTCCGATCGGGCGCGTCGGACCCGAACCCTCAGAAAGTGGGAAATTGCAATCCAGATAAATTCTACCAGCAATCTTCCCGTTCCTCGGCCGGGAAACCGAAGCGCCCCGGAATCCACTCTCAGAGGGGCGATCGCTGCTCCGGGGAGGAGATTCCCGCCACACTGGCCACGTCCCTCAACCGTCGGGGTGGTGGGAGGGGAGAATTTTTTTTCAAATTTGGGGTTCTCTCCACAAAATCTTCACTTTTTCGTGGTTTGCTAAAAATAAGCTCTTTAGTAAACCGCCGGCACCCAATTTATAAGATTGCCGGTTTATAACGGTACGGCCCGAGTCCTCCGGATTCGGGCCGTACTCTATCTTTGGGAAGAAAAAAACTCGATTTTCGATTTCTCCACAACATCTTCACATTTCTATGGTTTGCTAAAAATAACACTTTTAGTAAACCGTCGGCACCACCCCCATAAAATCGCCGGCAGATCATGGCGCAGTCTGGATCGCTGGGATTCGGACTGTGCTATTTTTAGGGGCAGCTACGCCAACGCCGAGCGATCGCCATGTCACCGTCCCAACCCCTGTTTTTCGTCGCCCTCCTCCCCCCGAAAGCCATTCAAGAGCAAGTCACGGCTATCAAACAGGACTTCGCCACCCGCTACGACAGCCGCCACGCCCTCAAATCTCCCCCCCACGTCACCCTTCAACCCCCCTTCAAGTGGCTGGCGGACGACTTGGCAACCCTGGAAAATGCCCTGAGTCAATTCGCGGCGACTCGGCAACCTGTCCCCGTCACCTTGTCCGGTTTCGGGGCTTTCCCGCCCCGCGTCATCTATGTCAATGTCCTGAAAACGCCGGAACTCCTCGATATTCACAAGCAGTTGACCGCCCATTTTGAAGACACTTTAAATCTTGTCGATGAACGGTCAAAAAAACGGGCGTTTTCTCCCCATATGACCGTCGCGTTTAAAGATTTGACCGGGCAAAATTTTCGAGCGGCTTGGCCGGAATTTCGGGAGCGAGCGATCGCATTTGAATTTGAGGCAAAAACCCTGACGCTGCTGCGTCACGACGGCCGCCGGTGGGAAATTCATCGAGATTTTTCATTGGCAAAGGGGGATTAGTCGCGATCGCGATCCGAAATTTTTTCCGTCACTACAGGCAAATTGGGGTATTGGCAAATGTCGGCTTCTCCCGCACCGCCCAGCCGATTTTCGGCCGCAATGCCAGAGTGTTTTGGTCCTGGGTATAGGAGGTGAAGCCGGCGATGAATTCCATGTCGTACTGTCGGCTGTAATACAGCCACTCAAAGGGGGCGACGGATAAGCCACTGGGAAATTGAGAATGAGTCAAACTGCCCGATAACGTGATATCTTTTAAACCGGCGATCGGTGTTCCTTCTACCTCAAAACTCTGATTTTTATAGATGCTGTCGTCATGGTTCCTCAAATAAGGAAACCATTGAACAATCCAACCGCTAATAAACGGCCCGCCACTGCCGTCCTCAATTTTGTATAAGTTCCGCCACAGGAGGGACTCGTCAAGACCTTTGGCGGTGTTGACGATGCGATCGAGAACCGGCAACAAATGCCGAGTCCACCACTGCAAACCGTAAACTTCGCCCGTGGCTGCGACTCGCTCTCTGAGCGACTCCCAATCGGCAACCTCTCCTTCCAGGGTGATTTCGGGAATGCCACACATCGTCATCAAAGAATAGTCAAAATAACTCTGCAAAGCGTCCATCAACACAATTTCTCCGGCCGCCCGCTCGATGTTGCCCGTCGTGCTAAATTCAGCCACGATATGGCGATGGTTGTCCTCGCCGATGAGGGTTTTTATTTGCTCTGAAAACTCGGAAAAAACCTCCTCCCAGGGGTTTTCTGGACTGCCTTTCACAAAATCATCTCTCCGGACTTGGATGAGTCGCTTTCCCGTTTTTTTGTCGGCAAATAAATGGCGCATTTCTTCCGAGTTGAGGTGGATATGATGGGCTAAACCTTGAGTGAAAAGCAGCCAAAACATATCGGGGGAAAGGAGCAAGGGATAATGTTGGGAATAGGCTTTATGGCAGGCATTGACAAAGGGATGATACGAACAAGAGATGACTTCTCCGTCCAATTCCGAACAGGATTCGACGGCGATGTTCAACCAATGTTTGATCGCCCTTTTCGGGGTGGTCGTGCTGGCGATCTGCCCGGTTGCCTTGGAGACCGCATCCACCGGCAATGTAATCATAATTAAGTTGTCTGATTGACTGTTGCTATTGAATCCCGATCGCCAACTCCCAAATATCTGCGGTGGCCGGAGTCGGAAGTCGGGGGTCGGGGAGATGGAAGGAGTCTAAAATGCCCCCAACCCGAGAGAAGGCCAGCAAACTTAGAATGGCTCGATCCGGTGAATCCAGTCTAACATTTTCCGATTCACCACATCCGGACATTCGTCGTGGGGGCAGTGGCCGGCATTTTCGAGTTCGACCAATTCCAGGTTCGGGTGGTATTCTCGGTATCTGTGGGGTTGGGCGAGTTTGAGGGGGATGAGGCGGTCTTGCTTTCCCCACAGGAGCAAGATGGGAACTTGGATTTGGGGGAACAGGGTGCGGACGGCCGGCCCGAGTTGGGAACTGCCCATGATGCGAAATAAGCGCGAGAATGCTCGGGCCGCGCCGCGATCGCGGGGAGGGGTTGCTAGAATATCCACGAGTTCGTCCGTGACCGCCTCGGGATTATGGTACGCCAACCCGACCCAACGGCGGATGACGGATGGGCGTCGGACCAGATAGAATAACGGGCGTAAAATGATCGGAGAGGCGACCAAACCTTGGACGAACTCGACCCCGGGGACCATCCAGGGGGGCAGCAGATCCGCCTGGGCGGCCGGATCGGGTAAACTGATCAGGACTAAACCCTTTGCGGTTTCGGGATGGCGAGCCACCGCCGCCAGGGCGATGAGGGAACCGATGGAGTTTCCCACCCAGACGGCGGGACGGCGGACGAAAGTCCCCCAAAAGTCCCGCACCAACTCGACCCAGAGGGAAACGTCGTAGGGAGCGATCGCTTTTTCAGAGGCACCGAACCCCAACAAGTCCAGGGCATACACCGGATGGGATTGACTGAGAACTTGCAGATTATGCCGCCAGTGACCCAAGGAGGCGCCGAACCCGTGGAGAAAGATCAACGGTGGCGGGGATGCGGCGGGATTTTCGGCGGGCGATCGCTCGAATGTGTAGCGAATCCGCCACCCCCGCCAGATCCAATTCCGCTGAGAGCCGACCCGCCGGCACCAGTGTGACTCATCCATTCAACTCACCCCCGAGTGCAACATAACTTTACAAGTTGTCCCTGAGATCTTAGCGTTTCTAGAGTTTAGATTAAATCTCGACCGCATTTCGATTCGGAGTGAGTAGAATGTTGGAATATTAGCACCCGTTGAGATGACAAACTGCTGACATCCTTACTTAAAATGCCTGTAATGCCTGTGATAGAAAGAAAAAACCGCAACTTACCCCAAATCAACGACAATATCCGCTTTCCGAAGATCCGCCTGATCGATACCGAAGGGGGTCAGCTCGGGATCATGACCCCTCGGGATGCCATGAAACTGGCCCAAGAGAAGGAACTCGACCTGGTTCTGGTGAGCGACAAAGCCGACCCGCCGGTTTGTCGGATCATGGACTACGGAAAGTTCAAGTACGAACAGGAACGGAAGGCCCGGGAAGCCCGTAAAAAGCAGCACACCGCCGACGTCAAGGAAGTGAAGATGCGCTACAAAATTGACGAACACGACTACAACGTGCGCGTGAATCAGGCGAAACGCTTCCTCAAATCCGGAGATAAAGTCAAAGCAACGATCATGTTTCGGGGTCGGGAAATTCAGCACAGCAACCTGGCGCGGGAACTCCTGAATCGCATGGCGGTAGACTTGGAGGAGCAAGCCGAGGTTCAACAGTACCCCAAACAGGAGGGGCGAACGATGATGATGCTGTTGTCCCCGAAAAAAACGACGACGACCTGAGCCGATCGCCTGTGGGCGCGATCGGTTCCCACGACTGACGATCAAACTCCGGTAGATGGGAAGCCCCGCGTTTTCGGCGGGGGGCCCGAGAGCTGCTCTCAAGTTCGGATCATCAGTTATCATACGGATTTCTGACGATCGAATGACAAAAATAGTTGGGCTCCAAACTATTTTTGCGGACTCGATCTGAGTGATGGGTGCAAGGACAGGTTTGGCCGAACCGAGATTCCGGTTCCGTTCCGATTCCCAATCCAATTGGAACCTTGCAATAATTGTAAAGAATCGAACGTGCTGAGGGATCTCGAGACGGCATGGAAAAGCGAATTGGCGAGTCAGGGGCAGTGGGACTGGGGTTGATGCGGGGGTTGAATCTCCGCCCCGAAGAGGTCGAGCGGACGCTGTTGATGTTCGCCGTCTACACTTTTTCATCCGTCGGACTGATCTGGCTGGAACTGAGTACGGTCGGTTTATTTCTGGACGAATACGGGGCCGACAAGCTGCCCTGGATTTACATCGCCAGCGCCGGGATCGGGTCGAGTTTGGGTGTGGTCTACTCGCGGCTGCAAACCTTCCTGCCCCTGCGGCGGGTGATTGTCGTGATTTTGCTGTTGATGGCAATCCCCCTATTTTTATTTCGGTTCGGACTGGGGCTGCAAAACATCAAAATCTTGGGGTTGAGCGTGCAGTTCGCGACCCTATTTTTGATGTGGCTGTGGGTGGAGGCCTGCTACCTCCTCAACGACCTCAATACCTCGATCACGGCCAATCAGCTTTTCAACATCCGCGAGATCAAGCGCACCTATCCGATCATCAGCAGCGGTTTCCTGGTGGCGGGGGTGGTGAGCGGATTTTCCCTCCCCGTGCTGCTGAAGGTGGTCGGACTCAACAACGTCACCCTCGTCTCGGGGGCGATGGTGTTGGTGAGCGCGGGTATATTATTTTACCTGTCCCAAACCTACGAACAGTCGTTCCCGGACTCCTCCCGGTGGACGCCGGAAGACGAACTGCCGGAATTCAGCACCCGCAGCCTCAAAGGGCCCCTGCAGGGTTACGTCATCCCCCTGGTGGTGTTCTTCGTGATGGCGGAAGTCCTCTATGTGATGGTGGACTTCCAATTTTTCAGCCAACTGGAATACCGCAGCGCCGCCGGCGGGGCCAGCGGGATCGTCAGTTTTCTGGGGGTGTTCGAGGGGGTGCTGAGTACGTTCCAGGTGGCGACTCAGTGGTTCGCCTCCTCGCGGCTGGTGGAAAAAATCGGGGTGTTCGGGACGGCCTCGGTGCTGCCGGCCGCGATCGCCTGTCTGGGGTTATTTTCCCTCATCGGCGGGATCACCGGTTTATTCAGCGTCTTCGTCGGCTTTTTCATCCTGCGGTTTTTGGACGAACTGTTCCACTACACCCTGATCGAGACGACGGGGGCGGTGCTGTTCCAACCCCTGCCGGAAAACATCCGCAGCGACATTCAAACCCTGGTGAACGGGGTATTTGAACCCCTCTCGACGGGGTTGAGCGGGGTGGGAATTTTAGCCCTGCTGGGGGTGACGTACTGGATCTTGCCCCACGCTTCGGAAATGGGATTTCGGAGTCAGCAGAGCCTCATTTTCGTCGTCACCATTATCCTGCTGGCCCTGGTTTGGCTGTGGGTGGTGTGGAAGATCCGATCGCAGTACGTCCGCCTGCTGGTCCGTAGCGCCGAGCGGGGCCGGCTGGGGACGACGGACATCGACATGAAGAGTTTGAAGCGATCAGTGGTGGAGGAGCTCAAGCAGTCCACGCCGGAGGCGGACAAGCGGTCTTGCATCGAACTGCTCACCCAACTGGACCCGAAAAATGTCGGGGACACCTTGGTGCCGCTGCTGGATATCCTGCCGCCGGCGCTCCAGCACCAAGCCCTGGAGATCATGCTCAACTACCCCAACCCCGAACACTTGCAGGCGATCCGATCGCTCTCGGCCCAGAACCTCCCCCCGGAAGTGCTGGCCCTGGCTCTGCGCTACATCTGGATCACCGAGTCGAGCCCCGACGTCGAACAGTTGCGGCCCTACCTGCAACCCCAGGTCGATCCGGTGGTGCGGGGGACGGCGGCGGCCCTGATCATGCGCCGGGGCGATCGCGAGCAGAAGGCCGCGGCCACCAACATCATCCGGCGCATGATCGTCTCTAACCAAGAGCGGGAAAGGGTCATGGGTGTCCGCGCCCTGGGGGATGCCGACTACCTGCAAGGGCTGAGACTCTACCTCAACGACCTGTTGCAGGATGAGTCCCTGAGAGTGCGCTGCGCGGTCCTGGAAGCGATCGCGGCCACCCACATGGAGGAATACTACCAATCCCTCCTCAAGGCCATGTCCTACCGCTCCACCCGGGACGCCGCCCGCCAAGCCCTGGTGCGCCTGGGTAACGAGGCGATCCCCCTGCTGATGACCGTGGCGACGGATATCTACCGGTCTGACCTGGTACGGCTGCAGGCCTGGACGGCTCTGGGGGAAATCGCCACGCCGGAGGCCCTGGACGCCCTCATCGACCACCTGCTAATTTCCTGGGGGACGACCCGCCGCAACATCCTCCGTATCCTCCTGAGCATCCCGGACGAGGCGGGGATCGAGCAAACCCTGGACCGGATCGGGCGCAATGGCCTGGAAACCTTGATCGAGCAGGAGTTGATGTTCGTCGGCCAACTGTACGCCGCTCTGCTGGATTTCGGGTGGGACGGGACACCCCGGCCGGCCGAAGACGGGGAAAATGCCCCTCCCCCCAATCCCACCCCCCGGGAGCTCCTGTGTCGGTCTGTGCAGAATCTGGAATTCGATGCGGTCGATCGCTGTTTCCTGCTGATGAAGTTCCTCTATTCTCTGGGGTCGATTCAGGCGGCGGCCTTCAACGTGCGATCGCACCAACAGGGCAACGTCGCCCGGGGGTTGGAAATTTTGGACAACACCGTGGATATTACCCACAAACGCGCCCTGATCGGCGTATTGGACAACCATTCCCTGCGTCAAAAAGTTGAGGATCTTTCCCCCCTGACCGCCTACCGGCCGATGGAACCGAGCGATCGCCTGCGATACCTGCTGGAGTTGCGCCACTTCCTCTCCGACTGGACCCTGGCCTGCTGCTTCCACCAAGCCCGGGACGCCCGCTGGAGCCTGACGGCCGAACAGGCGCTGATGTGTCTGCGCCACCCCAAGGGCTTCGTGCGGGAGGCGGTGCTGGCCTACCTGCGGGTCGGGGCGCGGCAGGCTTTGGTAGAATTGTTGCCAATGCTGCAAAGCGATCGCGATCCCCTCGTGGTTCACCAAGTCGAACAATTGATGGCGGAGTTGGGAGTTGGAGGAACGACGGGGATCAACAAGTGAAGGGATCAAACCGATATTATTTCCGGGGTTGAATTGTTCCTATGCTAACTAGCGTCCAACGGCTACTATTTGTCAGAAAAGTCCCGATTTTTCAGGAGTTGCGGGACGATTTCTTGGTGCGTCTGGCATCTGTGATGGACGAGTTGTCTTTTCCCGCCGATCACAATATTTTTACCGAGGGACAGGAGGGGCGATCGCTCTATATCGTCGTCTCGGGCCGGGTGAAGGTTCACCACGGCGACCGGATTCTGGCCCGCCTGGAAAAGGAGAGTTGCTTCGGGGAAATGTCGCTGTTCGACGCCGAACCGCGATCGGCCTCCGTGACCACCCTCGAACCCTGCGAGTGCCTGATGCTGACCCAAATGCAGCTTTATGACGCGATCGACGAGACGCCCGGAATTGCGGTGAACATCATCCGCTTGCTGTCCCGGCGGATTCGCGAACTCAACCAGCAGGTTAACACCCAAACCCCCCCCGAACCGTCCCTGGCAGAAGTGCGATCGCCCAAAGGGTAAACAATTAATCATTAATAATTTTTCTCGGGCTATTTTTAGGGTGCGTCCCCGCGCCATCTATTATCGGGGGGAACGCACCACCACCGACTCAATGAAATGAATTTCAGACAGACAAACAATGACTCGTCAGCCCTTACTCGATCCGGATCGTTCTTATACGTTCAGCAATTATTTTGAGTTGGGATTTGCAGCCGATGATTTGGCAGCCGAGTTCGGTTACTCCTGGGAGCGAACATTTCTAACCTTACCCCAATATTCGGGAGAATTAGACCGAATCGCTGATTTAAAGAAACGCATTGAGGAGATACTACCTTATCTCGATCTGGAGAATGAGGCAACCCGTCGGGAGATGCTGATCGCACCCATTATTGCCGACTTAATCCACTATTCACGCGCCAAGTTAAGAATAGAATATTCCATTCAAGTTGACAATCAACTGCAAGGAAAATTAGATTACTTGTTACGTTCTATCCATAACAATTTAATCGTTATCGAAGCCAAACAAGCGGATATCAATCGAGGATTTACCCAATTGGCGACGGAAATGATCGCCCTCGACCGGTGGACTGATTCCCCACAGGTGGAAATTTTGGGGGCGGTGACGACGGGTAATATTTGGCAATTTGGCATTCTAGATCGTCGATCAAAATCGATCTGTGAAGGACTCAATCTTTACCGTGTCACCGAAGAATTGGAAGCCATTATTAGAATTTTATTGGCTCAACTGGTTTGACGGAACGGGTCGTTAAAGTCCCCCTTTTAAAGGGGGATTTAGGGGGATCGTCCGTATCTCATAATTTTAAAGCCGGGGCAGAATCTGTGATAAAATAGATAGACCCGTTCTCCGCAATGGGTAATTCACGAAAAGTCCCCCAAATCGATCGACCCTATGCCAACCGAAATTAAGGACGAGTTACAAGTTGCAGTCGAACGACGCCGTAACTTCGCCATCATCTCCCACCCCGACGCCGGGAAAACCACCCTCACCGAAAAATTGCTGCTGTACGGGGGGGCCATTCACGAAGCGGGCGCCGTCAAAGTGCGGAAAGCCCAGCGACACGCCACATCGGACTGGATGGCGATGGAGCAGCAGCGGGGGATTTCCATCACCTCCACGGTGTTGCAGTTCGACTACCGGGGGGCACAGATCAACTTGCTCGACACCCCCGGACACCAAGATTTCAGCGAGGATACCTACCGGACTCTGGCGGCGGCGGACAATGCGGTGATGCTCGAAGATGCCGCCAAGGGACTCGAACCGCAGACACGGAAGCTGTTTGAGGTCTGCAAGCTGCGGAGCCTGCCCATTTTTACCTTCATGAATAAGATGGACCGGCCCGGCCGCGAACCCCTGGAACTCCTGGACGAAATTGAGAAGGAGTTGGGGTTGCAAACCTACGCGGTGAATTGGCCCATCGGTATGGGCGATCGCTTCCGGGGGGTTTTCGATCGCCGCAAAAAGCAGATTCACCTGTTTGAACGCAGCGAACATGGCTCCCGAGAAGCTTTGGATACGGTACTCGAATTGGGCGACCCCCGCATCGAAGACTTGTTGGATCAGGATCTCTATTATCAACTCAAAGAAGATCTGGAACTGTTGGAAGAATTGGGATCGGATTTGGATCTCGATGCCGTGCATAGCGGCAAAATGACACCGGTATTTTTCGGCAGTGCCATGACCAATTTCGGCGTGCAATTATTCCTGGATGCGTTTTTGGAATACGCCCTCAAACCGGGTTCCCACAAGAGCACCATTGGAGATGTTCCCCCGGATTATCCAGAATTTACCGGATTCGTGTTTAAATTGCAGGCGAATATGGACCCCAAACACCGCGATCGCGTGGCTTTCGTGCGGGTGTGTACGGGTAGATTTGAGAAGGATATGACCGTCAGCCACGCCCGGACGGGGAAAACCGTCCGCCTCTCCCGCCCCCAAAAATTGTTCGCCCAGGATCGGGAATCCATCGCCGATGCCTATCCGGGGGACGTGATCGGTTTGAACAATCCGGGGGTATTCGCGATCGGCGATACGATTTACAACGGCAAGCGGCTGGAATACGAGGGGATTCCCTGTTTTTCCCCGGAACTGTTCGCCTACCTGAAAAATCCCAACCCTTCCAAATTCAAACAGTTCAATAAAGGCATTTCCGAACTGCGGGAAGAGGGGGCAATCCAGATCATGTACTCTCAGGATGAGTCGAAGCGGGACCCGATTTTGGCGGCGGTGGGGCAGTTACAATTTGAAGTCGTGCAGTTCCGGATGCAGAATGAATATGGAGTAGAAACCCGCCTGGATATGCTGCCCTACAGCGTCGCCCGCTGGGTGGCGGGGGGATGGGATGCCCTGAAAAAAGTCGGGCGCCTGTTCAATACCGTCACGGTTAAGGACAGTTGGGGGCGCCCGGTGTTGCTGTTTAAAAATGAGTGGAATTGTCGGCAGGTGGAGGGGGAACACCCGGAATTGGAGTTGAGAAATTCCGCCCCGGTGGTGTCCGGACAGGAGCCGGAATGAACCCTTTATTTGGGGTCGGGAGTCAGCGGGGTTTCGATAACTGAAGTTTCCGTGAAAAGGGCGGTGTAGGCGTATCCCGCCACGATCGCACCCACAATCGGGGCGACCCAAAATAGCCACACTTGGCTGAATAGTTCCACCCCGGCGAACAGGGCCGGTCCGGTGCTGCGGGCGGGGTTGACGGAGGTGTTGGTGACGGGAATGCTGATCAGGTGGATCAGGGTGAGGGACAAACCGATCGCGATCGGGGCGAAACCTTGGGGGGCACGGCTATCCGTCGCACCCAAAATCACCATCAAAAACATGAAGGTGAGGACCACTTCCGCAATCAGACAGGACAGGAGGGAAAAACCCCCCGGAGAGTGGGTGCCGAAACCGTTGGTTGCCAGGGGATTGGAACCCGTCAGGGCGAAACCGGGCTGGCCGCTGGCGATCGCGAACACCAGGCCAGCCCCCACGATCGCCCCCAAAACCTGGGCGATCATATAAGGTAGCAAATCGGAACCCGGGAACCGCTTCGCCGCCCACAACCCGAAGGACACGGCGGGGTTGAGGTGGCAACCGGAGATGTGGCCGATCGCGTAAGCCATCGTCAATACGGTCAAACCGAAAGCTAGGGCGACCCCCACAAATGCGATTCCGAAGGGGTTGGTGGGATCGTCCCCCGGAAAGCTGGCGGCGAGGACGGCACTGCCACAGCCCCCGAAAACCAGCCAAAATGTGCCGAGAAACTCGGCGGCGCAGCGTTTATTGAGTGGCATTTTTTGACCTCATGTCATGAAATCATAATGATGATGAGTAGCCATGATACCACCTGTTTTTAAAATCTCCTTTTTTTATACAAGTTTTTAACATCAATGCCCGAGTATTAATGCCGATCGCCGGGTTGGGTAGCCCGAACAAAGTCGCCAGTTCTGACCATGAATTGCCCCACTCCTCCGCCCTGTGTCCCCGTCTCCTATCCCGACAACTGATATCGAGTTCCGAAACAATGGGCGGCGATTTCCCCCTATTCTTCCCTTTTGTTCAAATACCCCCGCGGCGCGATCATCCAATTCTGATAAAAGCGGGTGCTCCCATTGCCGATCAATACCGTCGTCAGCATATCCACCGGGGTTTCCAGCAATTTTTCTAAGGTGGTGAGGGCGATTTCTTCGTCGGGGCGGTAGGCCGATCGCACGATCGCGACGGGGGTTTCCGGGGAACGGTACTGCAAGAAAATCCCCTGGGCAATAGCCAATTGTTCGGTGCGAGTGCGCGATCGCGGGTTGTACAAAGCGCAGGCAAAATCCGCCATCGCCGCGGCCTTCAGGCGCTTCTCGATGACTTCCCAGGGCGTGAGCAGGTCGCTGAGGCTGATCGCGCAAAAATCGTGCATCAGGGGGGTTCCCACCCTCGCGGCGGTCGCCTGGAGGGCACTAATGCCGGGGAGTACCTCCACGTTGGGAGTCCGGCCGTCCCAGCCCCGCGATCGCAGCACTTCCAAAACCAACCCCGCCATGCCGTAGATGCCGCAATCCCCGGAGGACACCACCGCCACCGTCAGCCCCCACCCGGCCAGGTCGATGGCCCGTTCCGCGCGATCGCGTTCCCGGGTGATGGGGAAGGATTCGACGATTTGCCCCGATCGCAATAGGGGCGAAATCAAGTCCAAATACAGGCCGTAACCGACGACCGCATCCGCCCCCGCGACGGCAGTTTGGGCCGCCGGAGTCATCTGGGACAACTCCCCCGGCCCGATGCCGACGAGCCGCAGTTCCCCCGTCCGTCCAGTAAATTCCCGTTCCGACTCGGCCACGGCCACCGTCACCGCCTGTCCGATCCGCTCTTCCCCCTCCGGAGTGGCGGTTTCGACCCGGTGGACTTGTTTGGGAACCCGCAGGCTGTCGGCCCCCGCTGCCCGCAGTGCCGCCGCCTCGGCTACGCTGGGAGTCCCCACTTCCCGGTCTACCACTTCCGACGGGTTGGGGACGTCGAGCGATCGCAATTCTGACGGCGAAAAGGTCAACAGGGGCCAACCGCGATCGCGGCACAGTTCCACCAACCCCGCCTCGTCCGCTTTCAGGTCGAGGGTAGCAATTCCGGCGATCGCCTCCGGGGTCAAATTCCGTTCCCGCAGGACCGCTTCGACGGCCGTTTCGATGACGTCTCGGGGGGTGCGGCGCTCGCAACCCACCCCCACCCACAGGACTCGCGGATGCCACCGCACTGCCGGAAAATCGGACAACTCCCGGCGCCCGGTTTCGATCCAAACTGTCGGCCCGGGAGGGATATTGTCCGCTTTGATAAACTCAAAAGTGTGATGTTCGGGCAGGGCCGATCGCCACAGGGTCGAACCGGCGGTTTGAACGACCCGAACCCGTTCTCCCCGGGCGATCGCGGCGCTTACCCCCGTCCAGTCCCCCTCTCCCCGACGCCAGCCGAAGGGGACTCCCAACAGGTCGAGGGCGGGCAGTCCAGAACTCGCCGAAGCCCCCGTCAGGACGGGTGTTGCCCCCAATTGGCGGGCGATGAGTTGGGTGAGGCGATCGGCCCCCCCCTGATGGCCGCCGCACAAACTGATCGCGAACTGGCCTTGGGCGTCGAGAACTACAACCGCCGGGTCCGTCGATTTGTCCTGGAGGAGGGGGGCGATCAGCCGAACCACCGCCCCGCAAGCCATACAGAAGACGAGAGCGCGGTGGGTCGGCCACAGTTCTCCGAGCAATTCCCGCATCGGGCCTTCGTAAACTCGGGTTCCCCCCAGGTCGGCCAAAGTCGGCGGTACATACAGGGTTCCCCCCGACGCCTGACAGAGGGGTTGCAGTTGTCTGGCGCCCTCGGGGGTGGTTGCGATCGCGGCCAGGGGGTGGAAGGCTTTAAACTGGGATAAAATCATCGGCTGGAGGAATTGCGGGTACTCGGGAGTTTGTTGCAACATTTTATTTTATAGCAATGAGCGTCGTGTATTAACAGTTTGAATCCGGGAAGAAATCTGAAAATCCTTACCTTATAGAAAAGCAGTTGGAGTTCCCGACTCCCGATTCCCGACTCCCGACTCCCTGCGCGTCGCGCTATCAATTGAAATCCGGGCGATCGGGCTTTTTATCTAAATGGTACGAAGATGAAACGGTTTAAATGTCGGATTAAATCTGGAATTTCCACCATTCCCATCAAATTTTTACTGGTCGTTCCCTTCGCCCTGCAAATTTTGGCGGCGGTCGGACTGGTGGGCTATTTCTCCTATCGAAGCGGACAACAAGCGGTCGAAAAGCTGGTCAACAAACTGATGGAAGAGGTGGGCGATCGCATCGTCCAAAATCTCGAATATTACGTGCAAATTCCCGATTATATCACCCGGTCCAACGCCCAATTGGTCAACTCCGGAATGTTGGACGGGACAGACATCGACGCGATGGAAAAATATTTTGTCGAACAGATCAATATTTTTCCCAACATGAGTTCGATTTATATCGCGACGAACGACAACCAGTTTCGGGTTGTCGCCAAAATCGAAGCCGACTCTTTGCTGATTCGGGACTGGGAGGCATCGACGACGGGTCATTTAAACAACTATGTCGCCGACTTGCGGGGAAATCGCCTCTATTTAAGAAATTTTACTCCGAATTACGATCTCTACAACGATCCGCAAGATAAGCCTTGGTACGAACGGGCAACTTCGGCTCCCGATGGCCTTTGGTTCATCGTCGTTTCCGGCATCAAAGGAAGGGAAAATAAGATTTTAGTTCTCGTGCGATCGCTGCCCTTTAAAGACCGCGATGGGACGGTTCAAGGTGTCCTGGGTGCGACTATATTTTTAGATAAAATGAGTCTGTTTCTAAAGCAATTAGACATTTCCCCCAATGGACGATCGTTTGTCATCGACAAGGACGGATTTTTGATCGCGACATCGACGGGAGAACCGCCGTTCATACAGGGCTATAAACCCGGGGCTAATGCCGAAAACGCCGACCCCACAAAAAGGAGGCTTCACGTCCGAGATAGCGAGGATAAATTTACCCAAAAATCGGGTCAATTTGTCATCCAAAAATTTGTCGAAGCGGAACTCAAAACTCCGAAAAATAGTTCTGTAGAAAAAGATGGGAATCATTATTTTGTGCGGGTCATACCCTTGTCGATTTTTCCAGAACTCGATTGGGTGATTGTCATTTTGGTGCCGCGATCGGATTTTATGGCGGAAATCAACGAAAATATCCATCGAACTTTAGTTTTTTGTGCGTTGGCATTTTTGGTGGCGACACTCATCGGCATCAGGACGGCCGAAAAAATTGCCAAACCGTTAAAACAATTGAATGAAGATACCCAAAAAATTGCATCTCAAGAAATTAAAAATACCGCCCAAAAGACTCGGATTCGCGAACTGCACGAACTCGGGACTTCGTTTGACAATATGGCGGAACGGCTGGAGGAATCTTTTCGGGCGTTAAAAAATAGTGAATCCAAATTTTTGACGTTTTTAAATACCGTGCCGGTCGGCATCAGTATCTTTGACGTGTCGGGACGAGTCATTCTGATCAATCAAGTGGGACAATCTATTTTAGGGCGCGGAATTCTGAATATTTCAGTATCGCAGCTTTCCGAAGTTTATGAAGTTTATATTGCGGGGAGCGATCGCCACTATCCCACCGAACAACTTCCGGTCGTGCGGGCACTGCGGGGGGAAACCGTTTACGTGCAAGATATAGAAATTGAGAAGAACGGACGGCGGGTTCCCTTGGAAGTTCAGTCGATCCCAGTTGTTGACGAATCGGGTCAAATTATTTACGCTATCAACACCTTTCAAGATATCACGGAACGGCGACAAGCCGAACAGTTGCGCGTCAATTATCAACGGGATCTCGAGCGCCAGGTCGCCGATAAAACCGCCGCTTTGCAGGAAAACGAAGCGCGACTCAAAGAAGCGCAGCGCATCGCCCATGTCGGCAGTTGGGAATTGGATGTCGGGACAAAAATTTCCGTTTGGACTGAGGAAATGTATCGCATTGCGGGGCGCGATCCGGTTGCTTTTGATATTGCCTATTCTAATATTTTAACTCTGCTACCCCTCGAAGATCGAGGCAAGCTACAAAGGGCAGTGGAAGGGGCGATCGCCGACGGAACGCCCTACGAAGTCGAACACCGAATTATCCGCCCGGACGGTTCGGTTCGCCACGTCGTCAGCCGGGGAGAAGCCATTTTTGACGGGGCGGGAAACGTGGTCAAACTGCGAGGAACCGGCGCGGATATCAGCGATCGCAAGCGGGCAGAAATAGAACTACAAAAAGCGAAAGAAACAGCCGAGGCGACCGTGGAAGCAAAAAGTGGATTGATCGCCAATATGAGTCACGAACTGCGATCGCCCCTCAACGCCATTTTGGGATTTGCCCGGTTGCTGATGAACGATCCGGAATTGACCTCTCAACAGTGCGAAAATGCGGAAATTATATTTCAAAGTGGCAACTATCTCTTACACTTGATCGATCGGGTTCTGGATTTGGCGAAACTCGAAGCCGGTTGCGCGACGGTCAATCCGACCCCGTGCAATTTGGATTATTTATTGCAAGAACTGTATCATTTATTCTCCCTGCAAGCCCAAAATCTGGGGCTCAACTTGACCGTTCAAAAACAACCCGACGTTCCGAGTTGGATTCGGACGGACGAAATGAAACTGCGGCAGGTTTTGATCAATTTGCTCAGTAACGCCGTCAAATTTACCGAAACGGGACGGATCGAAGTTCGGGTCGCGATCGCATCGAAAACGCCCCCCTCGACCCTGAAACTGTGCTTCGCGGTGGAAGACACAGGACCGGGAATTTCCCCAGCAGAACAACGGCATTTATTTACCGCTTTCATGCAAACAGAAGTCGGACGGCGCAGCCAGACTGGAACCGGACTCGGCTTGAAAATTAGCCGCGAATTCGCACAGTTGATGGGGGGAGATATTCGAGTCGAAAGTCAACCGGGTGTCGGCAGTACATTTGAGTTGAGTATTTTGACGACAGAAATCGAACCGACTGCCCTCTCGGAACCGCTCCCCAGTCCATCCCCCCTCAGCCTCCGACCCGGACAATCTCATTATCGAGTTTTGGTGGTCGATGATCATCTCCCCAACCGTCGCTTGCTGATTCAATTGTTGACTCCTTTCCAAGTCGAAATTCGCTCGGCTGAAAATGGTATGGAGGCGATCGCATTGTGGCAACAGTGGCATCCCCAGTTGATTTGGATGGACCTGTGGATGCCGGTGATGGACGGATATGAAGCGACCCAAATGATTCGCAAAATTGAAGCCGAAAATGGCATCGATCCCGTGGTCATTATCGCCATTTCCGCCACCATTTTTGAACCCGATGACCCCAAAAATAAGATGGCTGAATTCAATGATTTTATCGGCAAACCCTTTCAGGAAGAGACCATTTTTTCCGCCCTGAAACACTATTTAAAAAACCTACAGTATCAAGACCCCGACGAAACAGCCGCATCGACCCCCGCGATCGCACCGATTTCAAATTTAGAAGAAATGATGAAAAATTTGTCAAAAGCTCAGATAGATGAACTCGAATCAGCTTTGATACTGGGCAGTACGGACGGAATCAATGGGGTCATCAAAACCTTTGAAAATGACCGCCCTGAACTGGCCAAAATCCTGTTGAAAATGGCGGGGCGCTTCGAGTATATAAAAATTCTCAATCTGATCGATTCGATCCGTTCGGAAATCAACCCTTAATTATTGATTGGTAAAACGGCGATTGAAACGGCGATCGCGGTAGTGCAGTTTGCGCCGGTTGCAAGCCCAACAGAGGGTCTGCAAATTGCTCAGATCGTTCGTCCCACCCCGGGCAAGGGCGATAATGTGGTCGATGGTCAGTCGGGTTTCTTCCCCCGTCTTGCCGCAACTTTGACAGGTGTAGCGATCGCGATCGTAAACGTATTTTCGGACGGCGGGGGGGAAGGGAATGCGAGGTGTTTTTTCCATTGTAGTCGAATCCAAACCCCAGCGATCGCCGCCGTTTTTCTTGCCGATCAGACTGCCGTAAAACTCGAGCAAACCGCTGGTTTTGTAGGTGCGATCGCCGCTCAAAAACTGCGTTTCGATGTGGCGGTTTAGGCGAGTTTTGAGTTGGTCGTCATACCAAGTCGCATCAATGTGATTGAAAACGTAATTTTGACTCCCGATGTGGACCAGCCGTCGCCACTCCGACAGACGGTATAACAGATGTGAAAAAGGGGCGCCGGCTAAGATCCTCAATTAAAATCTAAGATAGTTTGGCGACTCGGGCTACAGTAAATTTACTGAATTTTCGGCCGGAAATGCGATCGCTGCCGCCCGCCCAGAAACATCGGGGTCGATTTTCGGACACTTCGGGGAGACGACGAAGACAATGGCTGATATATAGCGGGCAACAGGCAATAGGCAACAGGCAATCGAAAAGCAGTTTCAGTTCCCGATTACCCTCGCTTCAGCGCTATACCGGGTCGTTTCGGCAGTCCGAGACTCCGCTCCTCCGATACTCGCGAGCTTGAGACTTCCCCGGGGGAAGGGTCAAAAGCCGGCTCTGATATCAACAGCGATGAAAAAGAGGATGGGTTGCGACACGCCCCCACCTTTACAAATTCTTCACACCTTTTTGAACGATCTTTACAGAATCTTGAAGACATCGGCGTTTGAGATTGAATATACTATAAATTATAGGAACAGAACGAGGGGTTCACACAGTTTAACTAGCTGGATCTACTTCCCCAATATGTTGCTTGATTTAATTCTGTCCGTGAATAACTAGTCGCTTGTCTTCATTCAAAGTAGCCAGTTCACTCGGCTACTTTTTTTTGACCTCACAAGTCCCTCGGAAACTCCCCCAAATCACCCAACGGTAGGAAGTCAACCCCATTTTATTTTCCTAAAACTGAAGTTAGGAACTATCTGGAATGCCGGCTTATGAAAACGCTGATTGACATTACTACGGCTCTTTGGGCATCTTTGAAACCCCGCTCCAACCAATTTGAAATCGACATTTACGGCTTGAATACCTGCGAGCTATCTACCGATGAGTTGCAGGCACTGATGAGTTGGTTAGTCCGACAACTGACCCACACCGGATACACCGGAAAATCTTATTTGCTCTTCGATCGCGGAGATGAGGATTGGAACCGCCTCATTTTGACTTCCATCTTCCGGGAAGAACCGCTGTTTCTTTACCGACTTTGCCAGCGTCCTGACCCCCCCCACTGCGGCTCTCACTGGTTCCTAACTCAACATCCGAGTTTGAAACTCTACCAACTCAAAACCGAATGTTCCTAAAAGTGAACAGTGAAAAGTGAATGATTGTTTCGAGCATAAAGTAGGGGGAGCCGGATGCTCCCTTTCCAACCTTAAGTCGATATCTTATACCGAAAAAGTCAATCCTTTCGAGGTATCGATCACTTCAAATCGAGGATGCCGTCGGTTTTAAACTTTGGGTTGAACCGAATGTTTTCCTGCACTCCCCGTTCCGCTAATTCCTGTAAAATCAATGCTTCCACCCGTCTTGCCACATTTTTTAGCAGCTTTTCTTTTGACAATTCATCGAGGGTTTTAAACTGGTCAATTTCCTCGGGCGTCATTTGCAGTTTCACGTCGATGGGTTGATTCCAGCGATCGCCCTCCTCGCCATTTCCCGGCGGAACGGAACCATTTTCGGCGATCCAAGCCGTGCGAATTTCTTCGAGCAACGTCCGACTCGGGCGGGTGATAGTTTGGACTTTCAGCCAGTGGCAAGCTTGGGTTTGGCGGACTAAATGCTGTTTGAGACTTTGGAAAATATCTCGGGAATAGCCCACATATTTTAGGGTTTTATCGCGGTCAAAAATGGCGTAAACTCCGATGGTTCTGGAGAGGCTTTCCGGCAGCTTGCCGTCCGCGTCGATGTAGGGGATGAAATCGAGCTGGTCGAGAGAAACGGTGTCAATTTTTGCAGTCATATCCGGAATTGAATGAGGTAAAATATCAAAGGCGGCGGTAGATGGCACAGAGGCGGCTGGGGTTGAAAATTTTGGCTTGAAACATATAGTTTGGCGGCACGTTAACGATGACATGATCTTCGGATTGATGGTAGGGTTCAAATTCCGGCGGCATCCCTTTGGGGGTGTTCGTGCTGTAGGGAACAGGTTGGAAAAGCTGCCCCGTAAATTCGACGCGATCGCCTCCAATTTGCCGACTGATTTGATGCAAAAATGTCTCCCCGTTCAGGAGTTCAAACAGCAGCGATTCGGCTTCGGGTTCGAGGGTAAAATGACCGTCAAAATTTTCGATAACTTTCAGTTTCACAGTTGCTTCTCCTGTCGGAATGGTCGGAGCAGGGGCGGTTAAAATTTCTCCCCCTGGACGAAATGCCCCCTCTCTACCGTGTATTTTAAAGGGGCGGGAGTCCGTTCCCAACGGTACAATTGCTCAAATTTAGATGAAGTCTTGTGACGCCCGATCGATCAAATCTTAACAAAGGCTTGACGGCGACATGATTAAATGGATCGAGGCAGGGCGGACAGTTTGCGTTAGCATGACTCATAATATTTTCACCCTATCGACGAGAGCCATGCAAATGACAGATCCCCCATCCCCACCCCCCCCAGACCGGCGAGATTGGCCGACCGTGGCGGAATATGTCGCCGTCGCGGCATCCGGGGTGGGTACGGTGGCCGCGGCGATTTTGTACCGCCCCATTTTGGTAGCCGCGGCGCCGCTCACCGTCGCCTTGGCGTTGAATACCTGGAACCGCCGGCGGTTCGAGGAACAGATCCGGGAAAAAACGGATTCCGCCATCGCGGAAATGCATCAAGTGGTGGGATCGCTCTACGATCAGATTCAGGCATTGCCGGGAGAATCGAGCAACGAACTCGATCCGATCGCCGACGTCCTGACCGAAGTGCAGCGGGTGACGCGGCGGTTGGAGGAGAGTGCCCTGCGTCAGGAGGACTGGGAAGTGATGAACGTCCGGTTCAAGTTGATGGAAGAGGCGATCGACGCCATCAAACATCAACCGCCGAGTTCGGGTCTGCCCCGCCCGATTCTACCGGAGGATTTGGTGGTCTTGCAAGACCAACTGGCCGACCTTTACCGGCAGGTGAACGAGTTGCAAACCCAGCATCGGGAGGTGGTCAAACCCTTCTTGAGACGCCTGGTGTTGGCCGTGAAAAAACTGCAAGAAAGTTAACGATATTCGTCGCCACAGTCGCCGATTATTTCCAACAAATCTCGCGATCGCCCGGTCACATCATGAATTGTTTGGCGATCGCCCTCATCCAGGCTGACATCGAACACCCTGGCATTTTCTTCCAAATGTTCGGAAATGCCCAACCTCGCCCCCACCATCGTCCCGGCCACCGTCGGTTGGTCGAGGATGTAGCGGACCGCCACGTTGGCGATGCTGACTCCGTGGCGATCGCCAATTTCTTTCAAAACTCCCAGCAACTCTTGGAATAACTTCCACCCGCCCCAGGTGTCGATCATGTTTTTATATTTCTTGAGGCTGACGGTTTTCAACATCATGGCGATCGGCTCCGGTTTGCCGAGATACTGCTCCGATAAAAAGCCGCCGCAGAGGACGCCGTAGGGGAGCAATTTGATGTCGTGGGCCTTACAGAACTCCACCATTTTCACCAGCGGGCGGCGATCGACCAGGGAAAATTGCACCTGGTTGGAGACAATTTTAATCCCGTTTTCGAGGATAATTTTGAGGCGATCGGTGTCGAAGTTCGTCAGGGCTAGATGCTTGATTTTGCCCTCCGACTGGAGGTCGCCCATCAGGCGGAGGGCTTCCAAATAGTTGTCGTCGCGGTAATCCCACCAGTGAAACTGCATGATATCGAGGGCATCGACGTTCATCCGCTGGCGGGAAATATCGATGTTTTTTTCCACCCAATCCCGGGTCATTTTTTGCGGCCGGGGAACCCATTTTGTGAACGCTTGAACCTCAGATAAAGCTTCTGAACCCCGGGCGTCCGCCAGTTGCCGCCGGAACTCGCCGATCAGGTCTTCCGCCGGACCGTAGTGGTCGGCGAGATCCCAGGTCGTGTAACCGGCATCGTGGTAGGCGAACATACTTTGGACGGCGGCTTTGGGATCGATGCGTCCGTGATACCCGGACACTTGCCACATTCCGTTTAAGATCCGACAGATGTTGAGGTCGGCGGTGAATTGAAATCGGGCTGAGGGTGGTAACATGGTTGTCCGTGGGTCTTCAATAGTCTGCAATAATATATCACGGAATCCCGGAGTCTGAAAATGTGCGATCGCCCGGAATTTGCCGGCTCTTGGGGCGTGATCTCGAATGTTATCGGTTTGACGGTTTTTGATCCGAAGCGGGCGGCGATCGCCCGGGAGATGAAAATTGGGGCAAAAATCGACCGATTCTCCCGGTTCGTGCCGCTCTGAAAATCGAGTCCTTTGGCGGTCGGATTTTCCCATGCCATTGTTTTAAGCAACAATTGACTAAAATTATGAGTCCCTTTTAAAAAATTAAATTTTGATAAATTTGGGAAGATTTTTAAAGCCTCAGTGAGAGGATGTTTCCAAGGGCTTTTCGAGTCCCGACAAAAAAGGAGGAAGCGACCCAGCCCACGGGGCCGCGCCCTCGGGTTCCCCCGGGATGGGCGGGGAGCGGACGGACCTCTATCTCGAGAGAGAGGAGCGGGGGAGGCGGTCGCGAAAGGGCGGTCGAATGGGTCATCAGTTGCGGGCGGGGAAAGCCGTACTTGCGGGCGATCGGGATGCCAAAATATGGCAATTATTGCTACAATTCAGACAATTTAAAATCCAGATCGAGCTCGACTCAACTTCATCACTGATTGATGAATCTTGCGATTCCCAGTCCGGCAAAACAATTCCTCGGCAAGTGTAGCATCCTTATCAAAACATGGTTCAAATTCAGTTACCGGATATCAATCCTTTTCGGGCAAATTTAAAAAAAGAGATGCTGACGGTTGCCCAGGATACCCCCGTGTCTGTCGTCATCCAAAAAATGAATCGCAGGGGAACCGACACGGCTCTGGTGGTCAACGGCGGGCATTTGGCGGGGGTATTTGGCGGGCGGGATGGGGTGGCGGCGATCGCGTCGGGGAAGGCATTGGCAGGCGTGCCGGTGGGGGAAGCGATCGCCCATGCCGCCGTCACCCTGAGCGAATCCGAGGCGGACAATCTCTTCGCAATTTTAGATGCGTTTCACAACCATCAAACCCACTGCCTCGTCATCGTCAATTCCCAAAACCGGCCCGTCGGCATCATCACCCCCGCATCGGTCCAAGAACGGCTGACCCCCTGCGACTTGCTCAAATTTTTGCGGGTCGATGAAGTGATGGAAACCGGAATTTTGCAGGCATCTGCCGAGTCATCCGTCCGCGAGTTGGTGAATTTAATGTATCAGTCCGATGCCCACTGTGTCGCGATCGTCGAGTCCGGCGCCGCCGGGTGCCGCCACCCCGTCGGCATCGTCACGGAGCGAGATCTGCTCCAATTTCAAGCTCAAAATCTCGACGGTGAGGGGGCTTCAGTCCGGACAATCGTGAGTCATCCGGTCATCGTCGCCGCCCCCCAGGATTCCCTGTGGACGGTTCACCGGCGGATGCTACAATCCGCCGTCCGACAGTTGGCGGTCGTCGGAGATGGCGACGGGCAACTCCTCGGCCTGGTGACGCAAAGGAGCATCCTCAGAGCCCTGAACCCCGCCGATTGGTTGGAGGTGGCGACCACCGTGCACTCCAGCCGATCGCAGTGCATGAGCGAACTCTCCCTGCAAATTGCCGAACGCCAGCAGTGCCTCCACCAATCCCGGGAAACCCAATCTTACAATTTGTTGGATAACTTCGGGGATCTGATCTGCTGCTACACCCCCGAAGGGATCTTGACTTATGTCAATCGAGCTTACTGCGAATATTTTCGGCAACCCCCGGAAAAGCTGCTCGGGAGCAACTTTTTGTCGCTGATTCCGGAAGGCGATCGCGAACGGGTGGGGGGGCAGGTCGCCGCCGTCGCGACAACGGCGGGAATCATGACCGTCGAACATCAAGTTTTGGCCCCCGACGGTTCCCGACGCTGGCAAGAGTGGAGCCACCGGGCCGTGACCGACACCGGCGGCAACGTGACCGAAATTCAGGCGATCGGCCGGGATATCACCGATCGCAAACAGGCCGAAATTTTACTCAGACAGCAAGTCGAGCGGGAACGGTTGCTCTCGGAAATGACCCAAAGAATCCGGCGATCGCTCGATTTGGACGAAATTCTCAACACCACCGTGGTCGAAGTGCGGCAGTGCCTCGACATCGATCGCGTCCTGATCTATCAATTCGATCCGGACTGGAGCGGCACCGTCATCGTGGAAGCGGTCGCCCCGCAACACCCGTCCATCAAAGGCCGAAAGTTGAGCGACAAGTGCCTGAGCATCGAACGTTGCATCCAACCCTACACCCGAGGTCACGTCCACCGGGTCGAGGACATTTACACCGCCGGACTGGCCGACTGTTACGTTGACTTATTGAGCGAATTGCAGGTGCGGGCCAACCTGGTGATTCCCATTTTCCAGGGGGAAAAAGTCTGGGGACTCCTGGCCGCCCAAAACTGCGGCGGCCCCCGCCGGTGGCAAGACTGGGAAGTGCACCTCCTGCAACAGATCTCCGCCCAAGTCTCCATCGCCCTCCACCAAAGTTACCTCTACCGGCAAACCCAACAGCAGGCCCACCGAGAACAGGCCCTCAACCGCGTCATCCGCACCATCCGCAACTCCCTCGATCTCAACACCATCTTTCAAGCCTCCACCGCCGAGGTAGGCCGGCTCCTCGGCGTCGATCAAGTCAGCATCTACCAGTACCACCCCGCCGCCCGACTGTGGCAGGGGGTGGCCGACTACCGTCGCCACTCCCAGATCCCCGACTCCCTGGGGTTGGAAATTCCCGACCGGGACAACCCCCTGGCCGCCCAACTCAAACACTTGCAAGTGGTGCGGATCGACAGCACCGAATCCTTGCAGGACGGCGTGAACCGGATGGTCTCCGCCAACTTTCCCGGCGCCTGGCTGCTCGTCCCCCTCGAAGTCAACGAATCCATCTGGGGCAGCCTCAGTTTGCTGACCCTGGGGCGGAACCACCCCTGGGACGTAAGGCAAGTCGATGTCGCCCGCACCGTCGCCGACCAACTCGCGATCGCCATCCACCAGTCCCAAATCTACCGCCGCCTGCAACTAGCCAACCAGGAACTCAAACGGCAGGCCACCATCGACGGCCTCACCCAAGTCGCCAACCGCCTCCGCTTCGACACCTACCTGCACCGGGAGTGGCACCGACTCAAACGGGAGCAACAACCCCTGTCCCTGATCCTGTGCGACATCGACCAGTTCAAACGCTACAACGACACCTACGGCCACCCGGCCGGGGACGAATGCCTGGTCCGCGTCGCCCAAGCCCTCCAAGGGGGCCTCCGGCGTCCGGCCGATCTGGTCGCCCGCTACGGCGGCGAAGAATTCGGCATCATCCTCCCCAACACCACGGAAGCGGGAGCCGTGCGAGTCGCCGAGAGCCTCCAAACCGCCGTGGAAGCCCTGCACATTTCCCACGTCGCCTCGGACGTCGGCGATTGGGTGACGATCAGTTTGGGCGTCGCCTGCGAGGTTCCCACAATTGAGGGATCGCCCGCCCACCTGCTCAAATCGGCGGATTTGGCGCTGTATCAAGCCAAAGAACGGGGGCGGAATCGGTATTACGTCGATCCGGTCGGGTGCGATCGCCTGGAGAAAAGTGGGTGATTGCAACAGACCTCTTGAATTCCCAGAATCCCACTGCAATAATTAAAAACAGAAAGGCACATTACGAGGGTTTCAAGGAGCTGGAAGGCAGGTGTTTATGGGAGCACCGCTCTTCCAGCTTTTCTTTTGTGTCCGAAAATTGGGGCGGGGAAAAGTGAAAAGTGAAAAGTCAAAAGTCAAAAGTCAAAATTCCCGATTCCCTAATACCGACTCCCGACTCCCGTTTAGGCATCGATCGCGCTCCTGAGACTTTTGCAGAAATCGGCGATCGCTTCCAATCCCTGTTCGGGGGAACCGTCGGCGAGGCGTTTGACGAAGGCGCTCCCCACGATCGCCGCGTCGGCGCCCCAGTCCCGCATCTGTCGGGCCTGTTCCGGTTGGGAAATCCCGAATCCCACGCCGATGGGTTTGTCGGTGAGGGCACGCATCTGGTCGAGGAGATCCCGGACCCGGCCTTGCACTTGAGTCCGCATCCCCGTCACCCCCGTGACGCTGACCAGGTAAATGAACCCCTGAGACTGGCGGGCGATCGCTTCGATGCGCTCCCGGGAACTCGTCGGCGCCACCAGCAGGGTCACTTCGATCCCCTGTTCCCGGGCGGGTGCGAGCAGAATTTCCGCCTCTTCCAAAGGCAAATCGGGCACCACCAACCCCCGCGCCCCCGCGTCGTAAATCTGTTTGAGAAACTTGGGAATCCCCCGGTGCAGGATGGGATTGTAATAGGTAAATAAAATAATCGGAGCCTTGAGGGTGGGACTGACGGTTTCGAGCATCTCCAACACCCCGTCCAGGCGGGTCCCCCGGTTGAGCGCCCGGGTCGCCGCCGCCTGGATGACCGGGCCGTCGGCGAGGGGGTCGGAGTAGGGGACCCCCAACTCGATCAGGTCCGCCCCGTTATCATCCAAAACCTTGAGGGCTTTGGCGGTGGTTTCCAGGTCGGGGTCGCCGGCGGTGATGAACGGAATGAGAGCGCAGGAAGGGCGATCGGGCGAACGCAACGCCTCGAACGTTTGAGAAACTGAGATCATGTTGAGATGGGTAATCGGTTATTGTCGGGTCGGTTATTTTCGCCGCAGGTTTTAAGAATCTGACGACTCGGAGGAGCGATCGATTTCGGCCTGCAGTTGTTCGAGTTCTTCCGGAGTCATCTCTTCGAGCCGTTTCTGAATCACCGCTTCCTCGTAGTCTCTGAGCTGTCGATTGTAGGTCATGTTCTGGGTGAGAGCCCGTAACAGGTAGGTCAGCAGCCAGCCGACCAACCCCCCCACCAACACCGCCTGACTCCAAATTCCGGCGTTCGTACTGTCGAGGCCGAAACGCTGGAACGCCCAGTACAGCACCGCCCCCGCCGCAAAAATACCGATTCCGATCCCGATGACGTCAATTCGTCGCATCAGCTTTCAATCTGTCGGGGTTGGGGACGAAAATTCAGGAACGGAGACAGGAGTATCAGGCCGGGGAAGAAGAAGAAGACCAGAAAATACATGAAGGCCCGCTCGAAGGAACTGGCGACGTACCAGCGGCTCTTGAGGTAGAAGTACAGGGCACCGGGGGCCACGATCAGGTAGGTGCCGCCGAGGATGACGTACAGTAACAGTGCGATCGGCATGGTTGGGTGGTTTGGGAATCGAACGACAACTGACGCGGACGTGCGGACAACCTGGCAGAGTTGATCGCGATCGCCACATCGCTATTTATTATTGCAGGACTCGGGCGCAGCAAGCCAACCCGAGGGCTTATTATTGCACTCAACTGTCCTTTGCGACAGGGGTCGGGAATTTGAGAGGGTCGGGGCGCTGCATTCCAGATTGAACCCACGAGATCACAGAATTGCCCTGTGGGTGTTGCCAAAACGATTCAAAAATGCTCAAATAAACAAATGGGATCTTTCGGCGCGAGCGAGCGATCCCATCAAACTGGGGGCGTGGCGGAATGGTAGACGCTACGGACTTAGAAAACTGGGCCTTGGGGCGAGAAATCCCTCAAGTGACGGCTCTCAAATTCAGGGAAACCTAAATCTGGTTCCAGACATGGCAATCCTGAGCCAAGCCTTTGAAAGTACGATCGGAAGCGATCGCGGCGGTTTTCAGAGGAAGGTGCAGAGACTCGACGGGAGCTACCCTAACGTCAAGTCGAGGGTAAAGGGAGAGTCCAATTCTCGAAGCGATCGGGCCGAATCCGGCGATCGCGGCGGCGAAAGCTGCGGGAGGATGAAAATCCGTTGACCTTCACCGGTCGTGTGGGTTCAAGTCCCACCGCCCCCATTTTTGTTAAACCCTCTTCCGGCTAGACTTCTGGCTGTTTCATTAAGCCGAAAATCATGTCATTGGCGTGATTTTCGGCTCAAGAGAATGACCGAAAGTATTGTAGTTGATACTCTGCGGGTTAAAACCACGCAGATTCTTAAGTAATCCAAAGCTGGATTCTCAAAGGCATTATCAAAGT
>NZ_JAYFER010000440.1:0-210 GCF_055795065.1 Lyngbya sp. CCY1209 | reverse complement strand
AGGCGTGTGACCCAAGATAACCAAGGCAAGAAAACAGCCGGAGTGGATGGAGTGATAGCAATATCCCCGAAACAAAGATTCACCCTTGCTGAAGAAATCAAAGGAAACGTCAAAGCCAAACCGTTACGGAGAATCTGGATACCAAAACCTGGACGGGATGAAAAACGTCCCCTGGGAATCCCGACAATTCGAGATAGAGCCAAGCAAGCC
>NZ_JAYFER010000439.1:0-17681 GCF_055795065.1 Lyngbya sp. CCY1209 | reverse complement strand
GGAAATGAGGAATAAAAGCCCCCAGAATTGGGGGTTTGGGGGCGAGTCCGATCGCGATCGTTCATTGGGAAATGAGGCATCAAAGCCCCCAGAATTGGGGGTTTGGGGGCGAGTCCGATCGCGGCGGCTACCGCTTCCGCATCAATTACGAGGGGGCGATCGCGCCCCCCCCTGTCCGAGGAACAAATCACCTGGATCGAGACTCTACCCATCGAACGGGAACGGCGTTGAGCGAAAAAATCCCCGAGACTCCGGTATCCTAGTTAGATGCAAGGTCAGATCCCGAACTTATGAGACTTGAGGAAGCGGTTGAATTTGCCGAAAATCCGGAGCCCCGGTGTCCCTGCGTCCTGCTGCTGGACACGTCCGCATCCATGCAGGGGGAACCCATCGACGCCCTCAACGAGGGGTTGATGGCGTTCAGAAACGACCTGAGCCGGGACGAACTCGCCAAAAAGCGGGTGGAGATCGCGGTGATCTCCTTTGACAACCGGGTGCAGATCGCCCAGGATTTCGTCACCGCCGATCGCTTCGAGCCCCCCATTTTGACCGCCCAGGGCCAGACCTTCATGGGGACCGCGATCGCCGAAGCCCTGGACCTGATCGCCTCCAGAAAGGCCGAATATCGCAGCAACGGCATCACCTACTACCGGCCCTGGGTGTTCATGATCACCGACGGCGAACCCCAGGGAGAGAGCGATCGCGTCACGGAACAAGCCGCCAACCGCATCCGGGACGAGGAAGCCAACAAACAGGTCGCCTTCTTCGCCGTGGGGGTGGAGGGGGCGAATATGGAGCGTCTGGCGGAGATCGTGCAGCGGACTCCCCTGAAACTCAAGGGTTTGGACTTCCGGGAAATGTTCATCTGGCTGTCGGCGAGTATGCAAACCGTCTCCCACTCCAAAGTTGACGAACAAGTGGCCCTCCCGCCGCCGGGGTGGGGAACGGTCTAGATCGCCCCAGTTCGCCCCTTCGAGAATTCGTCATGACTCAAGATTCCCCCCGCTGGCAACTTGTTTCCGCGTCCGTCGCCGGAAAAAGTCACGAAAAACAGGCGCTCCCCTGCCAGGACGCCCACATCTGTCGGGCGACGTCCGACCGCCTGATCGTCGCGATCGCGGACGGCGCCGGCTCGGCGTCTCTGGCCGACGTGGGGGCGCAACTGGCGGTCAAAACGGCGGTGGAATTGATGGCGGACTGTCTCTCCGCCTCCGAGGGCGAACCGGACTGGAACGCCGAACTGTTGAAGGTTGTCGGGCGGACGAAAGAAGCGATCAAAGCCGAAGCAGGCGATCGCGACGTGCCGGTTCGGGAACTGGCGACGACGTTAATTTTGGGGGTCGCGACCCCCTCGGCGATCGCCGTCGCCCAGGTCGGAGACGGGGCTGCAGTTGTCGAAGATGGACAGGGAAATCTGATCGCCCTGACGACTCCGGCCAGCGGCGAATATCTGAACGAGACGACTTTTTTAATTTCCCCCGATGCCCTCGAAACGGCCCAGGTCAACATCTGGTCCGGCACGCCGAAGTATCTGGCAATGTTTTCCGACGGGTTGCAGATGTTGGCGTTGAAGATGCCGCAGGGGACCCCCCACGCCCCCTTCTTTTCTCCCCTATTTCAATTCGTGGAAACGATCGCCGACCGCGCCGAAGCCGAGGAACAATTGACGGCATTTTTGCGATCGCCCCGGGTCGCCGAACGCACCGACGACGACCTGACGCTCCTGTTGGCAGCCCTCCTCCCCCAGACCGAAAACTTTTCACGGGAATGAGTCGAAGAATCGGGAGAATTAGGCAGTCCAAAAAAATCGGTGTATCATACAAATTGAGAGAGAATTGAGCGATCGCCACGGTGGCGGTGAATGTATCAATATCCGGCGCGAGATCGAGATCTTGAAGGCGGAAGGGGGCAACTCCGGTGAAACGACGGTATTGGCATCAGTGGCTTGAATCCATCAAAATTCACCCCCGAGACTTCTGGATACCGTTTTTAATCGGCGCGGTCGCCACGGTCGCCGTCCTGTTGCTGTGGCGGCAACTCTCCATCCGAGAACACCTGCACATCGAGCAACTCGTCCAACAGGAAGCTAACGCAATTCAAGCCATTCTGAATCGAGAATTATCCGGCCGAATTTTGAATCTGACTCAGATGGCGAAACGCTGGCAGAGTGAGGGGGGAACGCCTCGCCCCCTCTGGGAGGCGGATGCGTCGAATATTATCCGGGATGCCTACGGCTACCGGGCGATCGAATGGGTCGATCCGTCTTTTCAAGTCCGCTGGATCGTTCCCCTCGAAGGCAATGAAGCGGCACAAAATTTCAATTTGAATCAGGAACGCCGCCGTCGAATTAGCCTGAAAGTGGCTCGCAACCTGCGAGAAATCATCCTCACCCGCAAGGTTTCCCTTGTCCAGGGCGGGCAAGGATTTTTGGCGATCGCCCCCCTATTTGTAAACGCTGAAAATCTCGAATCAGAGGGCGATCGCTTCGACGGATTCATCATCGGCGTGTTTGAATTTCAAGCCCTATTTGACGGCCTCCTCCAAATTTCACCCCGGTACAAAGTTCGCATCTACGACCGGGGCGAACTGGTCTATACTCAGGGGATTTCCCCTTCCTCTCCGTTTCAAAAAACGGCGACCGTCCGGGCTTACAACGCCGATTGGCTGGTGCGAATTTATCCCACCCCGGCTTGGATTGAAGGGGCGCGATCGCCCCTGCCGCAGGTCGTTTTGTGGGGGGGAACCGTGATGGCTTGGATGCTGGCGCTCTCCGTTTATCTGGGGTTGCGATCGCGGCGTTACGCCCGACAAACTCGAAAAATAAACCGCAAATTAGAACGGGAAATTGGGCAACGAAAAAAAGTGGAAGCCGCATTGCGGGAGCGGGAACAATTATTTCGGCAACTCTCGAAATGTGCGCCCGTCGGCATTTTTTTGACGGATGAAACGGGGGCTTGCACCTACGTCAACGATCGCTGGTGCGAACTGACGGGACTGACATCCGAGCAGGCTTCCGGAGAGGGGTGGAAAAGTACCCTCCACCCCGACGATTATTCGACCACTTTTGCCGAGTGGAATGCGGCGGTTCGGGACAACCGGGAATTTTCGATGGAATATCGGTTTCGCCACCCGGACGGGGCGATCGTTTGGGTCGCCGGACAGGCGACGGCTTTGAAAAATGACGACAATATCAATATCGGTTTTATCGGCATCGTCGCCGACATCACCGCCCTAAAACTGACCGAAACTGCCTTGCGAAATTCTCGGCAACAGTACCAAACCCTCGTGGAAAATTCCCCCGATATTATCGAGCGCTTCGATACCGAATTGAAACACTTGTATGTTAGCCCCGCTTTAACTCGGCTCACCGGCATTTCTGCGGACGTTTTTTTGGGGAAAAGTTGTCGAGAATTTGGACTCTCGGAGGCGATGGTTGACGCTTGGGAGGCGGCGGCTTTGCGATTGCTCGACACCGGACGAAGGCAGATCGTCGAATTGGAAACGGAAACCCCCGAGGGTTGGCGGTCTTTTGAAATGGCCCTCGCTCCGGAAATGACGGAGGATGGTGCGATCGCGTCGATCCTGTGTATTTCCCGCGACGTGACCGAACGCAAACGGGCCGAAATTGCCCTCCAAAATAGTCAAGCAAAATTTCAGGCTTTGGTCGCCAATATGCCCGGTATGGTCTACCGCTTCTTCCCCTCCACCGCTGACCAACCTCCCCATTTCACCTTCGTCAGTACCCGCGTCCGAGATCTTTTTGAATTGGAACCGGAAACCGTCATCGAAGATGCCCGTTCCATTATCAATTTAATTCACCCGGAAGATTTGCCCGCCTACCATTCCGCAAATGCCGAGGCGATCAAAAACTTTTCGCCCTGGCACTGGGAAGGACGCATCGTCACGCCATCAGGTCAATTGAAGTGGATCGAAAGCCACGCCCAACCCCAGTCTACGCCGGCGGGCAATGCCTGGGACGGGATTATCATCGACATCAGCGATCGCAAAGAGTACGAAGACAGTCTGCGACAATTTCAGAGTATCGTCTCCACCACGGCGGAAGGAATCGCCCTCATCGACCGCAACTATATCTATCAAATTGTCAATCAAAAGTATCTGAATTTGACCGGCAAATCGATGGGGGCAGTGTTGGGACATTCCATCTCGGAGGTTTTGGGCGCGGAGACATTTAAAACGAAAATCAAGCCTCGGTTCGACCGCTGTTTAACCGGGGAAGTGGTCCGCTATGACAGTTGGTTCACCTTTTACCGACAACAACATCAGTTTCTCGGTGTCACCTATTCTCCCATGTTGCAACCGGACGGAACGGTGGAAGGCGTGATCGTCAACGTCCGAGATTTGAGCTCTCTTAAACAAGCGGAACTGGCGCTCCGGCAACAGTCGGAACGGGAACATCTTTTGTCTACCATTACCAATCGCATTCGGCGATCGCTCGACCTGCAGGAAATTCTCGATACGGCCGTCGCCGAAGTGTGCAAAGTTCTTTCCACGGATCGGATTGCGATCTATCGATTCAACGGGGACTGGAATGGCAACGTCATTGCCGTTTCTTCACCCATATCCGGAGAAATTTCGGATGCGGATGCCCCAGAAATGGCGATCGCCCCCGCCATCGAATCCGACATTCGCCGGATCGCCGATTCGTGTCGGAATCGGTCGATCAACGGTTCTTTCAATATCGATTGGCAACAATTTCAAACCCCAACCCATTTGATCTTCCCCATCTGGATCGACACCGAACTACTTTGGGGGCTTCTGATCGCCCACCACTCCCCCAAAACCCAGCACTGGATATCCGAAGAAATCCAGATGTTCAAGCAACTAACGGAACAACTGGCGATCGCCATTCAACAAGCCGAATTGTACCGCCGCATCCAAATGGCTCACCGGGAACTCGAACGACTTTACAACACCGATGCCCTCACCGAAATCGCCAACCGCCGCCACTTCGATCGCTATCTCCAACAGGAATGGCTCCGACTCCAGCGGGAGGGACAACCCCTCACAATTATCATGTGCGATATCGATTATTTTAAATGTTATAATGACACCTACGGGCACGTCGCTGGAGATCGATGTCTGCAAAGAGTCGCCCGGGCATTAAAAGGGTGTCTCAAACGCCCCGCCGACCTGATCGCACGCTACGGTGGCGAAGAATTTGTCGTCCTTTTGCCCAATACGTCGGAGTCGGGGGGCATTCAGATCGCCCGACAAATGCAGCGGGCAATTTTTAATCTGAACATCCCCCCCGGTTCCATTCCAGCCGACTTCACTCGCGTCAGCATCAGCCTGGGAATTGCTACCGAAATTCCCTCCCAACGGCGATCGCCCATACAGTTGCTTTCGAGAGCCGATCGCGCCTTATATGAAGCAAAAAAACAAGGCAGAAATCAGTCTGTAATTGATGATTAGGGTGTAGGGTGTAGGGTGTAGGGTGTAGGAAATTTTAAAACTCCCCATTCCCCATTCCCTATTCCCCATTCCCGATTCCCTACAAAAACCGGCTCCGGATCTTAGACCTTAAATTTCTCGGTAATCCGTTTCATCGCCTCGTCCACATTTTCCCGGCTGTTAAACGCGGAAATTCGGAAATATCCTTCCCCCGCCGCGCCAAAACCGGAACCGGGCGTTCCCACCACATGACACGTCTGCAACAACTTGTCGAAAAAGTCCCAACTCGACAGGCCGCTGGGGGTCTTCACCCAGACATAAGGGGCGTTGACACCGCCGTAAACCGTCAGTCCGGCGGCGGTCAATTTCTCGCGGATAATTTTGGCGTTTTCCAAATAGAAACTCACCAACTCTTTCACCTGGGTTTGTCCCGCCTCGGAGTAGACCGCCTCCGCGCCCCGCTGGACGATATAAGAAACCCCGTTAAATTTGGTTGATTGGCGACGGTTCCACAGCTTCCACAGCTCCACATCCGAGCCGTCGGAGGCTTTCGCCGTCAGGGTTTTGGGAACCACCGTCAGGGCGCAGCGGGTGCCCGTAAAACCGGCATTTTTCGAGAACGACCGGAACTCGATCGCGCAGTTCCGCGCCCCCTCAATTTCGTAGATCGAATGGGGTAAAGAGGGGTCGGTAATAAACGCTTCGTAGGCCGCATCAAACAGGATAATCGAACCGTTTGCGCGGGCGTAATCGACCCAATTTTTCAAGTATTCTTTCGTCGCCGTCGCCCCGGTGGGGTTATTCGGAAAACACAGGTAAATCAGATCGACGCGATCGCCCGGAAGTTCGGCCGTAAAATTATTTTCGGCGGTGACGGGCAGGTACACCAACCCTTCGTATTCGCCCTTGTCGTTGGCTGGTCCGGTGTGTCCGGCCATGACGTTGGTATCGACGTAGACGGGATAAACCGGGTCGGTGACGGCAATTTTGTTATCCTTGCCAAAAATGTCGAGAATGTTCCCCGTGTCGCACTTGGACCCGTCGGAGATGAAGATTTCCTCCGCGTCCACCTCGCAACCCCGGGCTTTAAAGTCGTGTTGGGCGATTTTCTCCCGCAACCAGGCGTAACCCTGTTCCGGGCCGTAACCTTTGAAGGTGGAGCGATCGCCCATTTCCTCGACGGCTAAAACCATCGCCGCGCGGCAGGCGTCGGGCAGCGGTTCGGTGACGTCGCCGATGCCCAGTTTGATGATCTGGGCCTCCGGGTTCGCCTGGGCAAAGGCATTCACCCGACGGGCAATTTCCGGAAACAGGTAGCCCGCCTTGAGTTTCAGGTAATTCTCGTTAATCGTTGTCATCGTCAATCCACAAACGCTCTCCAACAGCTTACCCCCAACGGGGCGACAGTGGGCGCGATCGCGGGTTTTTCCCACACTCCGACACCGGATGTCAGTATTTTCACTCAACTATCTTGTGATATTTGTGACGGCGGCGATCGCAAAAGTTCCGTAATTTCACGCTAGGAAAATCAATCGACCTCCGGATATTGTATTTTTAGAGTTCAAATTAACATCATTCTTTATCTCCCAAGAAGGTGGCACCTCTCAAGCCTCCTTGTACGGCCGTCTGAATGCCCTGACGCCGACGACACCCGCCGCCAGCGTTCCCGAACCGGCGACCCTTTCCGGTTTGGCGGTGGTGGGTCTGGCCTTAGCCAGCCGCTCCCGTCGCAACAAGTCCAAAGTCTAATATTCCAATCCTTTTCCCGAACTGCTCTCTTTTTCCTCCCCCGATATCTTCTCAAAGCGACCGGGGGAGGATTTTTTTTCAATTCCGGCGCGATCGCCAATTGCCGAGAGTCGCGATTCGGCCAGAGCAATTAGCAATTAATAATTAACAATTATCAATTATCAATTATCAATGATCAATGGTTCCACCTCGGAGGTCCCGTCCACATCCACCCAGGCGATCTGAGAAATTCCCCGCATTCGGGCGGCGTTCCGCACCTTTTCTGAATCCTCCTCGCCGCCCAATTCCATCTCCACCCGCGCCTCGGGGTCGGAATCGCGCAGGTGTTCGGCGTAGGCGAAGGCGGCGGCTTCGGCTTGGGGGGTTTTGGGCACCACCAGACAATCGCTGGCCGGGATGTCGGCGGGCAGTTGTTCCATCCCCAAGAGCACCTGGTGCAGTTCTTCGATATTGAGGGAAAAGCCGATGCTGGGTTTCGTCTCCCCCTGGGGGTGGTAGAGTCCCAGGAGTTGGTCGTAGCGGCCCCCCTGGCCGAGTATGCGCCCGCCGGACTGGCTGTCGCTGACGGCGATGAATACGATGCCGGTGTAGTAGTCGAAGGTTTGGATCAGGCTCAGATCCAGGGTCAGGGACAGGGGGGGGAGCCGATCGCCGAGCAACCGCCGGTATTCGTTGAGGCGATCGACGAGGGATTTGAGCTCGTTGAGGGCTTCCCGCTGGGGGGGGTCCAGATTCAATTGGGACACCCGGGCAAGGACATCCTCGGGACGGCCCCGCAGGTCGAATAAAAATAAGGCTCGCTCCCGCAATTCCGGGGACAGGGGGAGGGTTTCCAACCCGATCCGGTCCAGGTGGGCGATCGCCTGCCGCACCCGATCGCGTATCGGTTCCGGGAAGGGGGAGAGCAGCGATCGCGTCAGCCCCGCCTCCCCCAAAATCAGGTGGGGGTTTTGCAAGTCGAGCGATCGCAGACAGTCCGCCAGTAGCAGCACGATTTCCGAGTCCGCCCGCACCCCGTCGGCGCCGAGGAGTTCCACCCCGGCCTGGTAAAATTCCAACTGGGTGCCGTGGCCCGTCTGTGAGCCCTTGCGGAAAATATTGGCGTTGTAGTACAGCCGCTTCGGCCACCCGTCCGCCTCGCCCATGCGGGATACGGCCGCCCGGGCGATCGAGGCCGTCAGTTCCGGGCGCAGTCCCAGACCTTCGTTTTCCGCGTCCTGCAACTGGATCACCGTCGATCGCCGCACCGCCCCCCCGGCCATCAGGGTATCGAGCCGCTCCAGGGTGGAAGTGATGATGCGGTGATAGCCCCAGCGATGGAACACCTGCTGAAGTCGCCGTTCGATCCAAATTTTTTGGGCGACATCGAGAGGGAGCAGATCTCGCGCACCCGGTGGGGGTTGATGAATCATGTCAGTATCTATGTGCAAACAAGGGGACGGATCGCAGGATACCAAGAAACCGGGTTTCCCGCCTCACCCGTCCGCCCTCCGTCCTTCAGTTTACTTTTTTTTGCCACCGCCGAAGAGCCCCCCGAACAGCCCGCCGCCGCCCTTGTCGGATTTCTTGCCGCCTTTCGAGTTCCTGGCCGTTTTGCCCTTCCCGGTGGAGGTGCCGCCCATCTTGTCGAGTTCCTTTTTGGCTTCGAGGGCTTCGGGTTGGGCGGGGTCGAGTTGCAGGGCTTTTTTGATGTGGGGGGTCGCCAACTTGGGCTGTTTTTGTTTGAGATACATGGACCCGAGCAGTCCGTGGCAGCGGGGGTGGTTGGGTTCCCGCTTCACCGCGTCCTTGAGTTCTAAAATGGCACTGGCGTAGTTTTGGGTTTCCGCAAGAGCCGCCGCGCGATCGCAGGCTTTATCGACAAACGACACTTTCGGCTGGGGTGTCGGCCGTTGGGCTGGTTCCGGCTTTTTTGCGGGGGGTGGCGGAGGAGGTGGGGCGCTTCCCTGTCGCGATCGCAACAAATACACCAAATTCAACTCGCTAATTTCCCCGATCCGTTCCAAGGCCTTTTCGGGGGATTCGTACTCCTGCTCGACCCGTTCTTCGAGCAGGGTATCGTAGAGTTGTCGAAAATTTCCGGCGGTGCGGAGTTGGGCGGCAGCCTCGCCGTGCAGTCGCATCGTGTGCTGTTCTTTGACGACGCGATCGCCCATGGTTTTCAGCAACAATTCGTATTCCCGCCGCTCGTTTTCTTTGGAAAATTGGTTGTAGGCCGGACTCACCAATTTCGCCAACAATTGTTTCCCGAGTTCCTTTTGTCGGGGATCGTCGAAGGGGCAGGTATCCGGATGCAAACGGCGGGCGATTTTCATGTACCGCTTCCGGATCGTATTGAAGTCCGCGTCGGGTCTGACCCCCAAAATGGCGTGGTTGTCTGTAAATCCGAACTGGAATAATCCTTGGTTGATTTCAAACGACATAGTAGTTTGCCTTTTCTGCCTAAAAAATGTGGCGGGAAGTTTTCATTCCGAACCCGATCGCAACAATTGAGCGGGCACCAGAAGCGGGCATAATCGAGAGTGTAGGGAGATGTCGGTCGCGGTGCTGACAGACGCACAAATTCGATCTCGATCGCTGGGATCTCAACCGGGAGGGTTGCCTTCAAGTTCTCCGAGATATTTGCCCTGGCGCTCCGGACTCGAATTGGGTTTTGGGCGATCGCTTCTGATCGCATTTTGACACACTCACCCGGCACTTGGCAGTCCCCGAAGGCACCTCAAAGCCTCACCAGGAGGAGAGGGGGGGCGTTTCCATCAGGGCGCGGCTGAGGGGGTCGTGGAGGGCTCCGTTGGTGGCGAGAATGCGCCCGGATTCGATTTGGAACGGGCCGCGATCATAGGCGCTCACCCGCCCCCCGGCTTCGAGGACTAACACCACCCCCGCTGCCATGTCCCAGGGGGAGAGTCCCCGTTCCCAGTAGCCGTCCAGACGCCCGCAGGCGACGTAGGCTAGATCTAATGCGGCGGAACCGCCGCGCCGCACGCCCTGGGTGAGGTGGGTCAGGTGGCAAAATTCGGCATAATTGTTGTCGGCGGTTTCCCGGCGATCGTAGGCGAACCCCGTCACCAACAGGCTTTTGTCCAGGGAATCGGTTTTGGAAACGCGGATGGGTTCGGCGTTGCGGGTCGCCCCCAGCCCCCGGGCGGCTCGGAAGAGTTCGTCGTGGAAGGGGCTGTACACCGCCCCGACTTGGGGCACGCCGTCGATCGACAGGGCGATGGAGGTGGAAAATGCGGGATACTGGTGGGCGTAGTTGGTCGTGCCGTCCAGGGGGTCAATTGCCCACCGGTAGCGGCTCGAACTCTCCCCCAAACTCCCGGACTCTTCGGCCAAAATCCCGTGTCCGGGGACGTGCCGCTTCAGGACGTCCAAAATCGCCTCTTCCGAGGCTTTGTCCGCCTCCGTGACCAGATCCCCCGACCGCCCCTTTTCCTGGATCTCTTCCAAGTTGCCCCAGTAGGACTTGAGAACTTCACCCCCCGCCCGGGCCGCCAGGGTGGCGAGATCCAAAAAATTTTTCAATTCGTCTCGATTCATAATTATTAATTATTAATTGTTAATTATTAATTTCCTAATTCGGCTGGTTGCGAAATTCCCTCGGGGTCAGCCGCATCGGCTCTCGGGGATTCCAGATCCCCAGCCCCATGATTCGAGCCCAGCTCTGGGCGTATTCCAGGCGCCGGCGATATTTGGTATTGTAAATGCCCCCGTCGGCGAGGGCGTAACCTCCCTTGACCAGTTCCTCGTTCAGGAGTAGCCCGTCGAGCCATGCGTAGGCTATGAGGCGATCGTAGCGATCTTCTTTCTTTTCATCCCATTCCAGAAGCACTTGCCGTCCCTGACACAATTCTTCCAACTTCTGTTGGGCCTGGGAGCCCCAGGGGTCCTGCCTCAGATCCGGGGCGCTGATTCCGATCAGTCGCACCCGCCGCAATACCGGGATGTCCGCCCCCCGATCGACAATTTCGAGGGTCTGACCGCTGACCACCCGCTCCACCCGCACCGTCTCCCCCCGGGGCATTTCGGGGGCCGGGGAACATCCCACCCCGACGATCCCCCACAACAGAACCCAAATCCCGATGGCGACGAACCTGAACTGGCGATCGCTAATCTTCATCTAAAGGCAGTCCGGTTTTCACTCGACCCTTACCAAAATACCGACCGAACTGCAATTCGTAAACTTCGTCTTCGTCCTGGGTTTCCACCTCCAAATCGGAGCGGGGATAGCTGACGCACAGCAGGGCATATCCTTCTTTTTGCAGTTCCGGAGACAGTCCCATCGCCTCCGGCTGGTACAGTTCCCCCGAGATCACCCGCACCGCGCAGGTGGTACAGGCCCCGTTGCGACAGGAAAACGGCAGGTCCGCCCCCTGATTTTCCGCGCATTGCAGGATGTAGCGATCGTCCGGAACTTGCACGCAGTAAGTCTCATCCCGTTGGCGATCGTGGATGCGAATGGTATGATGGCTCGGCATAAATATCGATGTTCCGAATTCGTCAAACTTTTCTATAATAAGGGATTTTGGGTTTCCCCGGCTCCCGACTTCTGGCGGGCGTTTCGCTTTCGAGTCCCCGCCGGCTACCGATTCTGGGCGATCGCCCTCCCCGGAGCTGATTTGAGAAAATTTTGGAAAAATGCTTGTCAGATCATCCGCGTTTCTGATAAGATATCTATCTTGTGGGTAAAATTAAAATTTTTACTTCCCCTGGAGAGGTGGCCGAGCGGTTGAAGGCGCGGCACTGGAAATGCCGTTTAGGGGTGACTCTAACGAGGGTTCGAATCCCTCCCTCTCCGTTGGAATCAAGGGTTTGAGAGCGTATCCTTAAAGCCGGGGATAACCCCCGGGGATAATCGATGGGATACTTAGCATCCCTGTTTCCAGGTCAGACACCCGGATGTGGCGATCGCCGGCCACTCCCGCCGGTCGGAGGCAGAAAATTAAGGATTGTCCTGTACCTGACCCGTCCCGGCAATGTTAAGATATGATCTGAGAATCATTTATTCGGTGGTAAAGTTTGGTGTTCATCTTAGCTGGTTATTGCCGTAAGGTATTCACAGACGTTCCTCCGGAGTCTCACCCCCCTCAGTTCTAAATGATTTTGGAGGACACAAATGTCGATTTACGTGGGCAACCTCGCATACGAGGTCACTCAAGAAGATCTCACGGAAGTTTTCAGTGAGTACGGTACGGTTCGCCGGGTTCACCTTCCCAAAGACCGCGAAACCGGGAAGTTCAGGGGGTTTGCCTTTGTCGAGATGGACACCCCCACAGAGGAAGAGAGCGCCATCGAAGAACTCGATGGCGCCGAGTGGATGGGTCGCGCGATGAAGGTGAACAAAGCCCGCCCCCGGGAAAAGAAAGCGTCACCTGATGGCGGTCGCAAGCGCAATAGCTATTCCAGAGATTATTAACGAACGGGGGGTTCGGGGGGCTACCAGTCCCGCGCTTACCCCAGAGGTGAGCGTCGGGATACTTCGACAAGCTCAGTAACAACATGGACACCCCAATTCAATTGAGGGACTCGAAATCCCGAAAATTGACACGCCATCGAAGAACCCGGAATTCCCGCCCAGGGGAGGGTAGGGAGCGTCAAGTGCATCGAGTCGGTGATGCAACAAGGGGGGACATGAACAGCGAGATTCAAATTGGCGGAGTCACCGATGAGTCATAAGAAACGTCTCAAAACCGTTTCTGCCACTCCTGCACCGATAAACTGAGTCGGGGTGAAGGACTTCTTCGCCCCCAACACTGTCTTTAATGAGGTAATCGTGATGGCCAAGCGTCGTAATTTAAAAAAAGAGAAGGCTGAACGCAACCTGGCCAATGCACGCCAGTATCGTAAGAGATTCAACCCCAACTCATCTCACAAACGCTTCACCCGCACCGACAATCGCAAACCTGAAGGCGAACAGTCTTCGGAGAAAGAGTCCCAAACCGAGTAGGTAGGTGATTGACAACGTGATGAAAACGATTGTAGAAATTGCTCGCGTCGTTCATCACCCGTCCAAGATTTGTTGGAAAATCAGGCTCGAACCTGATTGGCTTGAGAAAGCGAGACTCTAAGCTCGGCCCTTCCCCGCCCGTCGGGGAAGGGTTGTTTTGTTAGTCCCGGTTCCGTTCATGATTCCGACCCGTTCAAAAATGGAGACAAAAACAGATGAAAGCCAAACTGTACGACCGAATTCAAACCCTTTCGGAAATTCAAGCCCATTTCGGACGCCGGATTGTTCCCCCGGGAACCGTGGGAACCGTCGTGGAATGTTACGAACATCCCCGAGAAAGTTACTCGGTGGACCTGACGCTTCCGAACTCCACTCAGGAGGGCGGGGTCGAGTATGAAAATCTGATCCTCAACCCCGAACAATTTAAGGTGATGGGAGAAACGCCGGAGGAAAGCAATTTGGAGTCCCTATTCGGCGGAACCCACTACGAAGTTCCCCAGGTGGTGTTGGATGGGGCCGCGGTGCCGCAGCCCGACCCCAAGCCGCCGGAATTAACCGCATAATATCCCGATTCCATCGACTCGAAATCGCCGTTCCGAACCCTCTCCCGCGCCGCTGGGGGCAATTTTTCCTGCGTTTGCCCGTCCCCGAGACAGGCATAGAAATCCCGCCACACCGCCTCGAAACCCGGGTGTTGGGGGTCAAGCCCGAAATGCCTCCCGACCTCCTTTCAAACTGTCCGGATCTGGGCAATGATAAAGAGGAGAAATCTGCTCGTATCAACGCCATTTTGCATCACCCAATACTCGCCAGGAGGCATTATGAAGTGGGCCGTGCGGTTGTATGCCGTTCTCTTTATCGGGGCAGTTGTTGCCGGTCTTTTCTTTCACAATACTTTGGTTCAAAAACAGGACTTCAGCTTGCGATTGTTGCACACCAACGACCACCACGCCCACCTGGAAGCGGTGGAAGTGGGCGATCGCCTGTTGGGGGGCATTTCTCGCCGGAAAACCTTGGTGGATACCCTGCGTTCCCGCTCGCCAGAACCGACGCTTTTGCTCGACGCCGGGGATATCTTCCAGGGGACGCTGTATTTTAATCAATATCTCGGCCGGGCGGATCTGCCGTTTTACAATCAGATGAATTACGCCGCTGTGGCGGTGGGAAACCACGAATTCGACCGGGGACAACAACCCCTGGCGGATTTTATTAAAGAGGCGGAATTTCCCCTGCTTTCGGCTAACCTGGAGATCGATGCTAATTCCCCCCTGGCGGGTGCGATCGCACCCTGGATAATTTTGACCGTCAACGGGCAGGAAATCGGGATTTTTGGGTTGACGACGGAAGAGACGCCGATTCTTTCCAGTCCGGGGGAGGGGGTGAAATTTACCGACCCGATTGCGGCGGCAAAGGAGGCGGTTAAAACCCTGGGCGATCAGGGCGTTAATAAAATTATCGCCCTCACCCATTTGGGTTTTTTTGAAGATTTGGAATTGGCGCAGAATGTGGGTGGAATTGACGTGATTATCGGCGGTCATTCCCACACGCCTTTGGGGAATATGCCCGGTGCCGACGAACCTTATCCGGTGGTCGAAATCTCCCCCGAGGGCGACCCGGTTTTGGTGGTGACGGATTGGGAATGGGGCAAATATTTGGGGGATTTGCAAGTTCGCTTCGACGGCCGGGGGCGGGCGATCGCCTGGTCCGGTTCCCCCCATCCTGTGGAAGGGACGATCCCCGCCGACGAGGCATTTGAAACCCAGTTGCAGGCGTTTAAAGAACCGTTGGAAGAACTGCGAAATTTGGTCATCGGAAAAACTGAGAAATTGCTCGACGGCGACCGCGCCAATGTCCGCAGCCGAGACACCAATTTGGGCAACTTGATTGCCGACGCAATTCTCCAGAAAATGCGGCCCGACGGCGGGGAAATTGCGATCGTGAATGGCGGGGGAATTCGGTCGAGTATTCCGGCGGGAGATGTCACCGTCGGCCAGGTGATCGAAGTGCTTCCCTTCGGCAATACGATTGCCCGCATGGACTTGACCGGAGAACAGATCAAACAAGCTTTGGAACACGGCGTCAGCGGGGTCGAGGAGGGAGAGGGTGGCTTCCCCCAAGTGGCGGGAATTCGGTTCGCCTGGAACCCGGAATCCCCCGCCGGTTCTCGGGTTAAATCGGTTGACATTATTCGCCCGGACGGGACGACAAAACCTCTCGACCTGAATGCAACTTACCGGGTGATTAGCAATAGTTTTTTGATGGATGGTGGCGACGGTTACGAAGTATTTAAAACGGCAAAAAATCGGGTGGATACCGGATTTTTAATGTCGGATGTGGTGGTCGATTATATCCGCGATCGCTCTCCGATTCGGTAGGGAATCGCTGGGTTTTCCCCATGTCCAACTCCCGGCGTTGTGGCGACTGCCGTAGATTGAATTAAGCGCCGCGATCGCGCTCCATCAAGTAATCGGCGACGGCCTGATAAGCGGGGAGTGTCGTCGGGTCGTTCGCCGCATTGCCGGCAGTTGGATGGGAGGCAAAACGGGCGATTACCATGTCGGCTGTGGGGTCGATATAGAGAGATTGACCGTGGACGCCCCTGCCCATAAAAGCCCCGTTTTCGTTGTGGGTGATCCACCACATACTTCGATAACTCCAACCCTCAAGTAAGGAGTATCCGGCATCTGCAAAAGCGCGGCGATCGCCCCCCTGGCGGATGTTGCGGATGACCGATTCGGGGACGATCCGGCGATCGCCAACTCTGCCGCGATCGAGGAGCATTTGTGCGAAGCGGGCCATGTCGTGCAACCCCGCATTTAACCCGCCGCCGGCAAAGGGCGTTCCGATGGAATCCACCGTAAAAAACCCATCCATTTCCGCATTCATTTTGCTCCAAATTTTTTCCGATAAAACCTCGGTGAGCGGTTTTCCCGTCACCCGACTAATCAACCAGCCGAGAACGTCGGTGTTGATGGTTTTATATCCGAAACGGCGGCCGTGTTCCCCTTGCTTCTGCACCGTTTGCAGGAATTCAAAATAAGTTCTGGGGCCGGTGTAGTTTTCGGGTTTGGGCAGGGGATTTCCCGCTTTTGATTTGTGATTTCACAGAGAAGGGTTTTGACTGATGGACGAGTCGATGATTTGGGTATTCTGTCTGATTGTAGATGAAATTGAGTCAATTAATTCTGCCAGATCCCCAAACCACGACTTTGGGCGGCGCTTTCCGCTTCAGACAAAGAATTGGCAGAGCTGTTACAGGTTTGTCGATAACTCCGGTGTAAGCGGGCTTGTCCTTCTGCTACCATTTGCAAATTAATATTTTGATTGTTCTTGAAAATTACGGCCAATACTCTGCCGCCACCGATGGTTCCTAAATCATAATATTGAACTGATGAACCGGCGGGAATCAATGAATTTAAGCGATTTTTTGAAGTTTCGGCGTGGGGTTCGGGCGATCCATTCACCCAGTCCGGGGCGTCGATACAAGCCAGTTGAGCCGTCCTCGACGTTCCGCCTTCATTGAAAACGACGGTATCGCCATCGACAATCTTTTCCACGACAGCGGAACGGGGATTTGCCCGGACAATTTGAGGATAAATTGCCAAAGTAATCGACGCTATTAAATTGATAATTGCAGTCAATTTTTTCATTTTCAAAAAATCATCATAACCAACAATCATCTAATTTTAGAATAAACTTTTATCGGATGTCAAGTGTCAAGTGAAGTTCATTGATCGAAACAATGGACAAAAATGATTAATTTTGACCAAGTATAGAAGAGGTTGACTTCCCTTCAACCAGTCGGATATCGTCGATCCAAACTGTCCCCGTCCCTTCGATGACGAGATTGAGTTTGATATGGTCGGGGTTTTCTCCGGGACGGAGGATAAATGGGGTGTCCTGGGAAGTCCAATCTTGGGTTCCCGTCAAAGGGGAATTTAACGCCCTGGAAAAGAACTCGCCTTTGCCTGGAAAATGGCAGAGCATTTCCAGATAGGCTTTCCCTTGCAAGTCCCGGCTTTTGAGTTTTGCTTGGTAAAAAATGCGCGTATTTTCAATATCTAAATCTCCGGTTTCGTAGAGGGGAACGGTTATCGGTTGGGGGGCGATAATTTTGACGGAACCGTTGCCGTCACTGCTGATATCCGGGTCGAATTGAAGTTGCGATCGCCCGACAATTCCCTCTAGGTTATCCACGGGATAGTGTCTGAGTTCCGCTACCTCAAATGTCGGAACACAGGCGACAGCAGCCAACGTCAATCCCGGGATCAGGAACATTTGCAGCCGTTTAGTTTTCATCAACTAAGCCTCCAATTTTTCCCCCGATTCTAGTATCCTACCAAAGTCGATACGGATGTATAAATTTTTATTACAAATCCCGCCACCCTGAGTCCGCTTGAATGGGGGTGGATAACGCTCTCAACGCCGGACTCAGAGTCATGCTTGCCGACAAAATTGGTGTCAATTTCCCCTTGACTTTTTACCCGATTTGACGTACCATAACATCATGGGAAAATGTGCCGCCATATAAGGGGTGCGATCGCGGTTTTCGTTACATCCGTCAAGAGATCGG
>NZ_JAYFER010000438.1:0-512 GCF_055795065.1 Lyngbya sp. CCY1209 | reverse complement strand
ATATTGCGCCTTATGGTCATTGGACAACGAAGTTTGGATAGCAGGTAATCATGGTCAATCTGGTCGAAGCATTTGGCGATGTCGGCATCGAGGACGTAGTATCCCATTTTGTTGATACCAGCAAATATTCTGCCAACTGCGTCAAGAGTTGAGCGTCCAGGTCGGAACCCATAGCTTGTTCCCTCGAATGATGGTTCCCAGAAGGGTTCCAATGCCATCTTGACCAAGGCTTGCTTGGCTCTATCTCGGATTGTCGGGATTCCCAGTGGGCGTTTTTCATCCCGTCCGGGTTTTGGTATCCAGACTCTCCGTAACGGTTTAGCCTTGAAGTTTCCTTTGATTTCCTCAACAAGTTCAAACCTTTGATTAGGGGATATTGCTACCACTCCATCCACTCCGGCTGTCTTCTTGCCCTGGTTATCTTGGGTCACTCGCCTTACCGCTAAGAGCCTTGCGTAGTATGACTTCAAAAGGAGTCTCTGCAACCTTCTGGCTTTTGCATCCTGTCCCGA
>NZ_JAYFER010000437.1:0-956 GCF_055795065.1 Lyngbya sp. CCY1209 | reverse complement strand
GAGTGGTGCGCCCGCCTCTCGAAAAAAATCGGCAAACCCTACCGATTGCCCAGTGAAGCTGAGTGGGAATATGCGGCCCGAGCCGGAACCACCACCCCGTTTCATGTCGGTGAAACCCTGACCACCGACCTCGCCAACTACAATGGCAACTACACCTATGGCTCAGAAGCCGAGGGTGTCTACCGCGAAAAAACGACCCCCGTCGGTCAGTTTCAACACGCCAATGCCTTTGGCTTATCTGACATCCACGGAAATGTTTGGGAGTGGTGCGCCGACCCCTGGCATGACAACAGCTACAACGGTGCGCCATCGGATGGTCGAGTTTGGGATGCAAAAAATATCTACGATAACTATATTGATTATTTAGTCAACTTGTTGAACGCGAAAGAAAGGCGAGTGCTCCGCGGCGGTTCGTGGTACTTCAATCCTGTATTCTGTCGCTGTGCCCTCCGCTACTGGGTCGACCCGGCCTTCATCAGCTACTACTTCGGTTTCCGCGTCTCCTGTCCCCCCCCGGAGACTCTTCGCCCTTAGCGCTCTTACCCTTTTGCCCTTTGCCCTGTTTCTATTTTACCCTTTTTGCGAGCGCAGCGAGCTTTTTTTATATTTTTTTAAATTATACCTCTTTTGCTCGAGTTTGTGTGTAACGAAATGTTAAGTTTCCAATACTGGGGGAAATTAATAATTACGTGAAAAATCGATCCGCTTAAAGGAGACTCTTCGCCCTTAGCGACTATTAAGAAACCGGGTTTCTATGAGAGTTTCTCTTTCCCCGCCAGATGGTTGCCTAGAAACCCGGTTTCTACTCCCAAGCATCCATCCCGAACCATAATATCAAATCCGGTTGAATGCCCGGAACAAAACGGGTCGGATATCGAGACCGCTTGGGAATCAATTCCCCGAGGGCGCAAGCCTTGCGCCCCTACCAGCCAAAATCATCGGTCGATGATTGGGGA
>NZ_JAYFER010000436.1:0-5637 GCF_055795065.1 Lyngbya sp. CCY1209 | reverse complement strand
CCCACAATTATTCACCCCCCACGATTATTCCCGGGCTACCGTATAAAGTTGCCCCCAGAGGAATCCTAAATCTTCCCGACTCCCGACTCCCTAATACCGACTCCCGACTCAATAACCGGTTCAGCCGATCGCGCTTTTTGAGTTTTTTGCGTCCACCAGTAGGCCCCGATTCCGACGACCAAATTGGCGAAACAGGCGGCGGCGAATATGCCGGTAATTCCGAATAAAAAGCTGCCCAAATAGGCGAGGGGGACGTAGAGAACCAGCAGCCGGCCGACGGTCATCGTCAGGGAGGGCAAGGGCTTCCCGAGGGCGTTGAAACTGGAACTAGCTACCAGCATCAGACCCAGAGTGCCGTAGCTGATCGGAACCAGGGTGAGGTAGGTGGAGGCGATCGCGACAACTTGCGAATTGGTGTCGAATTGGGCGGCAATTTGTTCTGAGCCGGCGGCCAAAATGACCGTCAACAACAGGCCCCAAATTAAGCAGAAAATGAATGAAATTCGGATCGCCCGGTAGACGCGATCGTACCGCTGTGCCCCCCAATTTTGACCCACGAAGGGGCCGATGCTGGCGGATAATGCCATCAATACAATTAACGCGAAGGCCTCCACCCGGGTGGCGATGCCGAACCCAGCCACGGCCGGAGCCCCGTAGGTGGCGATCAAGCCGGTGATCAAAGCGGTGGAAATGGGGGCGATCGCTTGGGTTCCGGTGGCGGGGATGCCGACGTGGAGGACCAGTCGCCAGTCGGCCACCAAATCTTTGGGGTGGGGCAGTTTCCACAGGAGCATTTTTTCCCTAAAATGCAGGAACAGCACCGAGGCGATCAGGGTGGTGGCCCGTCCGATCACCGTGGCGATCGCGGCACCTTTCAACCCCAGACCGGGAACCGGGCCGAAGCCGAAGATCAACAGGGGATCGAGAACGATATTCACCAACGCGGCGACGGTCATGATCACGCTGGGGATGAACGTATCGCCCGCCGCCCGGAGGGCGCTGGTCCCCACCATCGGCACCACCAGGAACAGGACGCCGCCGTACCAGATGGTCATGTACTCCCGCACCAGGGGCAAGACGTCGGGACCGGCCCCCAAAGCCGTAAATACGGGGTCGATGGTGGCCAGTCCGGCGATCGCCAGCAGGGCCACCAGCAACAGGGCGAGGCTGAGGCTGTTGGTGGTCAGGCGGCGGACGCGATCGCGCTCCCCCACCCCGATCGCCCGGGCGATGACAGACGCGGCCCCCACCCCCAGGCCCATCGACACGCTCCCCAGCAGCGTCACCACCGGGAAGGTGAAGCTCATCGCCGCCAGTTGGCGGGTACCGAGTTGGGCGACGAAGTAGGTGTCGGCGAGGCTGAAGGCGATGATCGCAAACACCCCCCAGATCATGGGCAGGGTGAGGCGGACCAGTGTGGGAGTAACGGGGCTTTGTGTCAGTGTTCGGTTCATGTCGATCCGTGTCGGGGCGATCGGCCCGCAACTGAAGGCCCGATCGTTATACAGTTGAGAAGTGTTGAGACTTCTTTACAAAAGTTTACCGAATTTGGCGCGACGTTGGGGAAAACGGCCGGTTCGGGAATCCGGAACGGCTTGGCGACCCGCCATCTCCCGGTTCCCGGGGATCGGCAAAATGTTACATATTATTGCATTGATTCATAAAAATTAGACTGCGATCGCCCAAATCCCCTAATCTGTATAGGAGACAATTTCCCGATTTGCGGGAATTGAGAATTGAAACGAAACGAGAATAAGGAGATATAAGGTGGCGCTTCCTTTATTAAGCTACACTCCCACGAGCTTCAATACTCGGGTTGCCGGGTACGAAGTTCCGGGTGACGAGCAACCCATCATTTATACGGCCGAAAATATGCCTTCCGGATCGGAGTGGGACACCCTGATCTGGGCGGCCTATCGGCAAATTTTCAGTGAACATCAGATTCTCAAGTACAACCGCCAAACCTTCCTGGAGTCCCAACTCAAGTTCGGTCAGATCACCGTGCGGGACTTCATTCGCGGGTTGGCCACTTCGGCTCCTTTCTTGGAACGGAACTTCCAAACCAACAACAACTACCGCTTCGTCGAAATGTGCGTGCAGCGCATCCTCGGCCGCGACGTTTACAGCGAACGGGAAAAAATCGCCTGGTCGATCGTCGTCGTCAACAAGGGGGTTCGGGGCTTCATCGATGAATTGCTCGACAGCGACGAATACCTCGACAACTTCGGCTACGATACGGTTCCCTACCAGCGTCGCCGGGTCCTGCCCCAGCGCAACGAGGGTGAAACGCCGTTCAACCTGAAGACCCCGCGTTACGACGCATACCACCGCAACCAACTCGGGTTCCCTCAAATGATCTGGCAAACTTCCGTTCGCCGGTTCGTTCCCCAAGAGAAGCAGCCCAAAGCTGGCGATCCGAGAAACTTCCTGAATATGGCGAAGCAAGTGACGCCCTCCGTCAACACGGTGACTCGGGTTTCCGTCGGCAGTATCAATATCGCCACGATGGTGCCTTACCGCAAGAGCTAGATTTTGCGGGAATTCGCCCGAAACATAACCCGCGATCGCTGCCAAGGGTTAGATATCAGGAGTTGAAGCCCGTTTGGGTTCAGACCCTTGATAATTAACACTTGGCAGCGAATTTTTGTGGGCGCGATCGCTCGGGTGTAGGGGGTAGGGTGTAGGGTGTAGGGGAATTAAAGACCGCCTTGACTTCGGAGTTTTAAAGCGGGTTGCGACTCTCAATCTGTCAATATCCGGGCGATCGCTGCTATACATAATATAAATCGTATCGATTTCGCTTTTCCCGATGAATGTCGAGTCCGCCAACGAGAGCAACCCGATTGTGTGCGATCGCATCGCCCAGAAAATTTCCGCCCACCCCCAGAACCGGATCACCTTCGCCGAATACATGGAAACGGCTCTCTACGACTCCGAAGGGGGTTACTACAGCACCCACCGACCCCAGATCGGCGCGGGGGGCGACTTCTTCACCTCCCCCCACTTGGGGCGGGACTTCGGGGAATTATTGGCGACACAGTTCGCCCAGATGTGGGAACTGTTGGGAAAACCGGAACCCTTCACCCTGGTGGAAATGGGGGCGGGACAGGGGATTCTCGCCGCCGATATCGTGGGTTACTTTCAACGGCATTGTCCGGAAATATTGCCGGGGTTGGATTACGCGATCGCCGAAAAGTCCCCTTCCCTTCAAACCGAACAGCAGCAGCGGTTCCGGCAGTTGGGCGCCCCCTTCGACACCATCCGCTGGTGCGATTTGGACGAACTCACCGAAAAGTCCGTGACGGGTTGCTTCTTCTCCAACGAACTGGTGGATGCGTTTCCCGTCCATTTGGTGACGCGCCGGGATGGACAATTACAGGAAATTTATGTCACCGTAAAGGGCGATCGCGAATTTGTGGAAGTCGTCGGGGAACTCTCCACCCCCCGACTGGCGGACTATTTCCAGTTCGTGGGCATCGATTTGCTCTCCGACGCCTACCCGGAGGGCTACCGGACGGAGGTGAACCGGGCGGCTTTGGACTGGATGGAAACCGTCGCCGGAAAACTACAGCGGGGATTTGTCCTCACCATCGATTACGGATATGAAGCCGATCGCTTCTACAGCCCCACCCGCCGGGAAGGGACGCTCCAGGCTTATTACCGACACCGACACCACAGCGATCCTTATCTATATGTCGGGCGGCAGGATTTGACGGCCCATGTGGATTTTACCGCTTTGGAACGAAAGGGGCGATCGCTGGGATTGGAAACCTTGGGGTTGACGCGACAGGCTTTGTTTCTGATCGCCCTCGGGTTGGGCGATCGCATCGCGGCCGTGTCCCGGGGGGAAGGCGGAACGCTCTCGGAGGTACTGCGGCGGCGGGAAGCTTTGCACTCCCTCATCGATCCAATGGGGTTGGGCAACTTCGGCGTCCTGGTCCAGGCGACATCGGGCGAAAAGGGCTTGCAGCTCCAGGGTTTGAGCGAACCCAGCCGTTAGGAGCCATTCCGAGTCCGTAGAAATACTGAATTGGGGGCTGGGAAATCGTGTAATATTGAGAACCGGCAATCTCCGGATATCGGCGTCGTTGACATTCGCGCCGGGATATTCCGTAAATTTACACAGGGGGATCGCGATCGGGATCACAGATGAATTTTAACAGCCCGGTTATCCTTTATAATGTCTGGATTTTTACGGATCTACAGCGTTTATTTTTATACCCAAAAATCCGAAGCTCTCCCCCCAATCCATCTCGATGCCCCGACATGATTAGAATCTCAATAAAATCAGAAAAAAATTATATCTTGCCATCGAAGCATCAATTTTCAATTTGTTTTTATAACTTTCGGGATAATTTACAAAAATTTAAAGGTGATACAATCGTTCTGTAAAGATGTTGTAAATCCGTGAAAACACTGTGGACACTCACCGGGAGAATCGCTACTATGGTTTACAGATGAGGGAAAGCGCGCCGCGCCTCCCACACAGCAAACCTCACACTTTCGGAGAGCAGAGATGAAATTCGGATTTTCTAACATTGTCGCGTCCGCCGTTTTGACTGCCGGTTTAGTATCGATGTCCGCAACCGGTGCATTGGCTCGGCCCGGCGGTGGCGGTGGCAACGTCGCTGTTTGTCAGACTAACGTGTTTGGCGATTTATTCACAGAATGCCGAGATGCATCTGGTAACGATAATGAAACAGCAGTTGCAACCCTCTTTGCTGATCTAAATCTAGAAGTCATCGATGGTTGGAATCTGGATGATTACAAAGTTGACAGCAACTCCGGTTCTAATGACTTCTTCACCATCGAAGAAACTTCCGAAGGCAGCGGTACTCTGAGCTTTTTGGATAGCACGCTCACCACTTCTCCCTTTGCGTTTGTCCTGAAAGGCGGCAATGGCTACGCGGCTTACCTGTTTGACGACGGAATCAGCCAGTTAGAGAATCTCACCTGGGAAACTGGCCGCCCCGGTTTGTCTCACGCGACTCTGTACGTTTTTGAAGGCGATTCTTCCGGTGGCGGCGGTTCTCAAGAAATCCCCGAACCCACTGCTGTGCTGGGACTGATTGCAGTCGGCGGAATGCTGGTTGGCAAGAAAGGACTGTCTCGCAACAGCTAGGATGACAGGGGGAGCCAGGACAATTTTTGATTGATTGTTCAAGCCTTTCTCTGCTCCCGCTTCGCCTCCCCCTGGCTTCAAAACAATTATTCGGCAACAGGTTCAATTTTCGGGGTCCGTCCTGTCGCCACATTCAGCCATAATTTGAAGCCTTGAGTTGGGACAAATTTATATCAGAGCTTAATTTAACTTAAGATGCATCTACTCAATCCACTGGAGATTTTGCAGGTTGTTATCAATGCTTTAACAATATCACTCAACCACTTTTCCATTGAACTTATCCTCAGACTCTAGCTCAAATTGGATACCCTCAAAATTGGAGCTATTGGCATCCGGCGAAACGGTTCTTAAAGGGCGATCGCCGGTTTTTGATATTTGATCAATTTATATTCTTTTCATCATTATATTATTTCTATTTCCGTGGGGGCAACCGTCTCTGGTTGCCCGTTTAAAATTCTGTTTAAAATTCTGTGGGGGCAACCTTATAGGGTTGCCCGTTTAAAATTCTGTTTAAA
>NZ_JAYFER010000435.1:0-2252 GCF_055795065.1 Lyngbya sp. CCY1209 | reverse complement strand
CTAAAGCCGCTTGAGTCGGTTTTCCTCTCCGCGATCAATCACGGAGCTTCCAACCCTCCCAGGAGTTTTACGTGAGAAACCCGCATCCGTGGGGTTTAGGACGCTCAAAAGACTTGATTTCCCGACGATCGCCCCACCAGCCCTCACCAGCGCGTTTTGATAATTGGCACAAGTCGGATTGTCAAAAATACTCGGGGCACAAAACGGGGGATTCAGGACTCGGAGAGGGCGACAAAAGTCCGGTGCTGCGTCCGACTTTCCAAAACCGATCGCGGATGAAAAATGAGATGCAATTGATGTCCCGGCGATAGAAATTTATGCCAGATTTCCCCAATCTCAGTTTGGCCTTATTTAGCGGTAAGGGGGGGGTGGGTAAGACCACCCTGGCCTGCGGGTTGGCTCTGCACTGGGCGCGACAATTTTCCGGCGATCGCATCCTCCTCCTGTCCACCGATCCGGCCCATTCCTTGGGAGACGTCCTCCAAATGCAGGTCGAGGATCTCGCTCTCCCAGTCGCCGCCGGCTCCGATTTTGTTCCCCTCCCCAACCTACAGGTCCGGGCTCTCGACGCCCACCTCCTCCTCAAGGACTTCAAGGACCGCTACGGCGACACCCTGCAACTCCTGGTGGAACGGGGCTCCTTCGTCGAAGGGGAAGATCTCACCCCCGTCTGGGACCTGGAATGGCCCGGGGTGGACGAACTGATGGGACTCTTGGAAATCCAGCGGCTGTTCGACGAAAACGCCGTCGATCGCGTCGTCGTGGACATGGCCCCCAGCGGCCACGCCCTCAACCTGTTCGGGCTGATGGACTTTTTGGACAACCTGCTCGAATCCCTGGAGCTATTCCAGGAAAAACATCGCACCATCGGCCGCTCCCTGACCGGACAACACCGCCGCGACGAGGCGGACACCTTTTTGGAAGAAATGCGGGACCAACTCGCCTCCGGGCGAAATCGGCTGCAAGACGCAGCCCACACCGCCTGCTTCGCCGTCGCCATCCCGGAACCGATGAGTTGGGTCGAAACCCAACGCTTCCTCGACGCCCTCGAAACCCTGAAAATCCCCGTGGGGGGGCTGTTCGTCAACCACATCGTCTCCGAAACCCAAGACGGCGATCGCTACCGGGAACAGCAACAACTCCTCGCCCAATTCGTCGAACTCGCCGGGGACAAACCCCTATTTCTCGTCCCAGAACTCCCCGAAGAACCCTTGGGGGTCCAATCCCTCGATGCCCTATTTTCCAAGGCGGAATTGCTGGGGAAGGAGGAGAAATGGGCCGTGGAAGCGGAGGCGACGAGTCAAATGCCGCCAACCGCCACTTTCCCCGACGCCCCCAAATTCCCCGACTTTCTGGCGGTGGGGCGGCGGTTGCTGATCGTCGGCGGTAAAGGCGGGGTGGGGAAAACCACCGTCGCCTCGGCGATCGCCTGGGGGATGGCCCACCGACACCCCGATCGCCACATCCGCATCGTCTCCATCGACCCGGCCCACTCCCTCGGGGACGCCTTCGGGCAGTCTTTGGGACACGGGGCGATCGCGATCGCGGACAACCTCGAAGGCCAGGAAATTGACCCCGACCGGGTTCTGGACCGATTTCGCGAAGATTACCTGTGGGAACTGGCCGAAATGATGGGGGGGGACTCGGACGAGTCCAGTTCCCTGAAATTGGCCTACGGCCCCGAGGCGTGGCGGCGGATCGTCTCCCAGTCCTTGCCGGGACTCGACGAGATGCTGTCCCTGGTGGAGGTGATGGAGTTGCTCGAAAGCGGCGACCAAGATTTGATAATTTTGGATACGGCGCCCACCGGCCACCTGCTGCGGTTTCTGGAGGTGCCCACAGCGATGAGCGACTGGCTGGCTTGGATTTTCAAGCTGTGGATCAAGTATCAGGATGTATTGGGGCGGGTGGAGTTTATGGGAAGGCTGCGATCGCTCCGCCAGCGGGTGGTGAAGGCCCAGAAACACCTGCAAGACCCGGAATATACCGAATTTATCGGCGTCGTGCAGAACCGGGAGGCGGTGCTCGCGGAGGCGGATCGGCTGATCCGGGCGGTGGAAAATAAAGATATCGCCCAAAATTATATCCTCCACAACCGAGCCGAACCCGGTCGGGAAATTCCGGGCGATCGCTTTCCCGGACAGGCGATCGTCCCCCTGTCCAATTTGCCCCGCTGCGTGGATGCGATCGCCCGGGTGGAACAGGCGGCGGAGTTGCTGTTTGAATAATACCCCATTCAACCGACCCGGAGA
>NZ_JAYFER010000434.1:0-1698 GCF_055795065.1 Lyngbya sp. CCY1209 | reverse complement strand
ACGGCTTTTCTATAAGGGTTTGAAAATTTCTGACCCCATTTCAACTGTAACCACGTGAGCGCTCGTTGCTATAATTCCCAAGCGGTTGAGCTGAATGAATGAAAATTCCTCTCCGCTCCCTCCGCTTGACCGAAGCTCCCTCCGCTTGACCGAAGCTCCCTCCGCCGGGACTACCGGGGAGTCGGGCGGCGCCACAAGCGGGCAAATTCGGCGATCGTCTCCGGGGGAATTTGGGATTGCAGCCACTCGAGCGCCTCTTTTTGGGTGGAAAGGCCGCCGTAGTATTTGCAGACGTCGAGCAATTTGATATCCACTTGGACTTCGGGGACGGCATTCCACTTCTGCTCGAATTCCAGAAGGGTGGAGACGGGAAGTTGTCGCTGCAGCCACCGCAACGCCTCGTTTTGACTGGGCAGGTCCCGATAATACCGGCACACGTCCAGCAGTTTGATGGAGCGGGTTTGGGGCGTGGCCTGATTTCGCCACCGGCGGGCGAATTCCAGCAGGTCTTCTTGGCCGATCTGCTGTTGCAGCCACTCCAGGGCTTTGTCTTCGGTGGGGGAACCGTGGTAGATCCGGCAGATGTCGAGGAGTTCGATGGTGGGGGTGGGTTCGGGTTCGGGTTCGGGTTGGGGTTCCGGCTCGGGTTGGGGTTCGGGTTCCGGTTCGCCTTCGGGGGGGACGAAATTTTCCACCCGTCCCATCAATGCCACCCAGGTTTTCAAGTCGGCGATGCCGTCGGAGGCGATCGCCTTAGCCTTTTGAAAGTCGATCAGGGCGCCTTCGGTACCGGCGCCGAAAATCCCGTCGATAACCCCCGGGTCGAAGCCGCGATTTTTGAGCAGTTTCTGCATTTTCTCAATTTTGGGACCCCGGGCGCCTTTCAGGACGCTCTCGAACAGGTTGATGTCCACCCCGCCGTTGATCCCGGCTACGGTGCCGCGGTCGGTGTACTGCCAAAACACCCAAGTCGTCCACTTTCCGGGGATGGCGGGTTGTTCGGCCTGGGTGTAGTGAGCGATCCAGAGGGGATAGTCGGAAAAGCGATCGGTGCCGAGTTTTTGCCAAAATCCCGGGTAGGTGTAGACGATCGGCCGAAATCCCGTCCGCGCTTCGATCCCGTCGAGCCACTCCTGGGCGCGATCGCAGACGGTGGCCGCGTCGAGTTGGTCGGTGGTTTCGATATCCAACACCGGGGGCAGATCTCCGGGTTCGAGGGAGACGGTTTTCAGGAAGTTGTCGATCTGTCCCTTGACGTCGCTGGCGGGCCGGAAGAAGTGATAGGCCCCCCGGATCAAGCCGTTGGCTTTCGTCTGTTGCCAATAGGATTCAAACACCTCGGCGACAAACCCGGCTCCTTCGGTCGCTTTGATGAAGGCGAAGGAAATGTCGGAGTTGACAACCGCTTTCCAATCAATGTTGGGTTGGTAGTCGGAAACATCAATGCCGCGTATGCTCATCGGTTTGGAAGGTAGAAATTCAAAATTGGACTCGAAAGAAGCTCGGGTTCGACTGGGGGGATCGCCCCGTCGGATATCGACTGTGCGATTGATTGACCCTGCCAGTCCTATATTGACTTCCGTCCGGACGGGGCGAATTCAGCATCGGTTGAGGTCGAGAATATTAGGGGTCGAGAGAGAAGTCACCTTCTCCCCCTCCCATTCTCCAAGCGTGCATGAGACTTTCACCTCACACGGC
>NZ_JAYFER010000433.1:0-14968 GCF_055795065.1 Lyngbya sp. CCY1209 | reverse complement strand
AAAATCTCGGGTTGCCCATTTTTTTGGAAAATATACGGAGGGCGAACGCCATTCGCCCCTACACCCTACACCCTACACCCTACACCCTAATTTCTTCAATCGCCTCCAAATAGTCCGGAACCGGCTCCCCGGCGACCTCGCAGGCGAGGCGATCGACGGCGATGGGGTCGTCGCCCCAGAACACTTGGCCCACCTCCACGGTTTGGCCGCGATCGGGTTTCCAATTGGGACTGATCAATTTGCGATCGGCGTCCACCACCGCCCCGTCAAAGAGATGTCCGATGCAGAAATAGACATCTTGCAACACCCGGGGCACGGACGGACGGTGAAGCTGTCCCCGGGAATTGGGACTTCTGGCCCGGTAGTGCGATCGCGGAAACAGGCCGTAGAGATTTTTCACAGAGGCCGAAATCAGTGGTTCTCCCTTCAAATGGGTGCGTTTCAGGGCACCGACGGTAATCCGAGAGTCCACCTCCCGCAACATTGCCGGGGCCCACATGGAGGGGAACCTGACGGGTTTGGGGGACACATTCGGGTATTCTGCCAGGGGCAGGGTGTCGGCGTCCAAAATCACCATTCCCGCGTCCAATAGCGATTCCACCCCGAGACGGCGGACGATTTCCGGGAGGGACACAGGGGAACAGACCCCCTCGACGATCGCGATTTCGGCGGTGGGACCCGCGGCCCTCAACCCCCGCAACACAGCCCCCAAAACGCCCAAACTCACCGTCACCGGGGGGCCGACTGGGTAGCCCAAATTGGGTTTGACGAGAATCCGGCGGGCGCCGAAAGCCGATTGGGGGGGGCGGTAGGCGAAGGACGTCACCTCCGTCCGGCACACTTCAGAATTAATCATCATCGCGATAAAAGTTGATGAATCTTCAATACGTCAAGTTTTGTTAAAAAAATCTCCGTGATTATACCGAGGTGGGTCGAGAAGCGGGTATGATAAACTTACGCAAAAACCGAATCTGCGGCTTTTGGAATCACCCCCGGGACAGAGATTGAGGGATTGGAGACACCGATACCAATGCGTGACCAAGATCACTGAAATTTCTGCAATAAATCACAATCTTAAGGTGTGTTCTGTCACTGAACTTACCTTTCTAGACGCTAAGATTAGGACGGTGGAAATTAACATCCAGTCCCGTTCTGGCAGTTAATATCCCAAATTTCAAATCCTTTTCGACATTCATGCAGGAAAATATCAATGATCTCCACCAAACAAGCCCAGTTGATCCAGTTTTTACGTTGGGAATTGGCGATCCCCGCCTCCTCCATCGCAATGGCCCTCCGGCACCCCGAGCAAGAATCAGGCCAGCTCCCGATGATTTTGTGGCAGTACGGGCTGGTGACGTTAGAACAATTGGACAAAATTTTTGATTGGCTCGAACAGTTCGGGAACACCCCGGATCTGAAATCCCAGCATCAGTCCGGGTCCCCGTCTCGGGAGGCGACCCGAAATCCGATGCCGCTGACGTCATCATCTTACGTCGCCTAGCTTCGGGTTGAAATTTCCGAGTTGAGCGTCTGTTTAAAGGAGATTTAAAAACCTGCATGGGTTAACAAGGGTTATCTACCATGTCAAACATCATCGCGTCCGTTGACGAGTCCTCTCAAAGCGTTTGGGGGGACTCGACTGTATTTCACGCCCTTTCTCGGACTGATATGGGCGATGGGGATTGGGGAGAAGTGCCAACAGATTCCCCAGATAAAATTAGCGATCGCCCGATTCATCAACTCTAAACGGGGAGCCAAAAGCCCTTGTTAAGAATTGAGGAAAAAGGAGCCGGTGAACCGGTGGCGAAGTCGGAGGACATTTGCCGATAAAAATTATAGCAAAAATCTTGATCGATCAAAATAGCGGGCTTAAAAGTCCGACCTACCCGAATCGCAGACCCATTAAAAATAATCGGGAGTGCTCGAAAAACATCGGTATAATTTGTATGGTTCGACTCGGCACGGAGCCGACTCGCCGGGACGGCAGTCCCGGCAACTCTCGAAAAATCGGGGTTTAAAGTCCGGTGGTGGCGCAACTCGGAGAGCAAAAAAAAACAATTTTTCAGGTTAAACTAAAGTAAATTCGGATGCATTCCTCGACCATGGATTTTGAAGAGGCGCTCGAAATCACGGATACTGCGGTTTTTAACCAAACCGGAAAACACCTGAGCGACGCCCAACGAGCGGTCATTCAGGGCACCTGGCAGCGACAGAAATATCACGAGATCGCCTTGGTGTATCGCTGCACGCCGGAATACCTGAAACGGGACGTGGGGCCGAAACTGTGGAAAATTTTGTCCGACGAGTTTCAGGAAAAAGTCAGCAAAACCAACTTTCGGACGGCTGTGGAGCGGTGGGGACAGAAAAATGAGCCACCGATGGCGCCCGTCGATCGCGCCCTACCCCCTCCCCCGGCGAGTGACGGCGGCGAACCCGCCGCAGACTGGGGGGAAGCCACGGACATTTCCGGATTTCGGGGGCGCGATCGCGAACTCGGCGAACTCAAACGCTACATCTTGGCTGAAAACTGCCGCATCGTCGCCCTACTGGGGATGGGGGGGATCGGCAAAACCTCCCTCTCGGTGCAGTTAGCCCGCCGGATCGGGGGCGAATTCGACTATCTGATCTGGCGATCGCTGCGAAATGCCCCCCCGCTGACGGAAATTCTCGAGGATCTGATCCGGTTTCTGTGCGACGAGGTGTCCGCCAACCTGCCCGACGACCCCTACCGCCAGATCTCGGTCCTGATCGAGTGTCTGCGATCGCGCCACTGTCTGGTGATTTTAGATAACGCCGAATCCATTTTACAGGGGGGCGATCGGGCCGGACGCTACCATTCCGGCTACGAAAATTACGGCGAACTGTTCAAACGAATCGGAGAAAGCCAACACCGAAGCTGTCTGTTGATCACCAGCCGCGAAAAACCCAAAGAAATCGCCGCCTTGGAAGGGCGAAACCTGGCGATCCGCTCCTTCCCCCTGCTGGGATTGCCACCGGAAGACTGCCACGGCATCCTCCGAGACAAAAAAATTTCCGGTTCCCCCGAACAATGGCGCCCCCTGATCGAACGCTACGCCGGAAATCCCCTCGCCATCAAAATTGTCACCACCACCATCTGCGATCTCTTCGGGGGAGATATCGGCATTTTTCTCGACCAAATCCACCAGGGAACCGCCATCTTCGGGGACATCCGGGATCTTCTGGAACAGCAACTCAGCCGCCTGTCCCCGGTGGAACAAGAACTGATGTACTGGCTGGCGATCAACCGGGAGCCCGTGACGATGGCGGAGCTCCAAAAAGACCTGCTGTCCCTGATGTATCCCCGGTCAATTATCGAGGCCCTCGAATCCCTGAGCCGGCGATCGCTGATCGAAAAAAATGCCACCCGCTTCACCCAACAACCCGTGGTCATGGAATACATGATCGAGCGGCTGATCGAGCAAACCGTTGCCGAACTCCAGTCCGAAAACCTAGTCAATTTCAACCGCTACGCCCTGCTCAAATCCCAGGCAAAAGACTATATTTTAGAAAGCCAAAACCGCGTCATATTGCAACCCATCGTCCGCCGCCTCGCCGATCGCTACCCGCTGCGGAGAGAACTGGAGCGCAAATTTAACAGCCTACTCGACCAAATCAAACGACCGGAAATCGAGCATTTTTCTGTTTCCCAACACGACCGGATGGGATACGCCGGCGGCAATTTGATCAACCTCTGCAATCAATTCGATATCGACCTAGCAAATTATGATTTTTCCGACCTGACGATCTGGCAGGCTTACCTCCAAGATGCGAACCTGCAAAATGTCAATTTTTCCGGCTCTGATTTGAGCCGCTCCGTCTTCGCAAAAACTCTGGGAAATTCCCTCGTCGTCGCCCTCGGAATCGAAGGAAAATTGGCGACCGGAGACGGCGAGGGGCGCATCGTCCTCTGGAGTGTCGAAGACGGGCAACAGTTGCGGGCTTTTCAGGGGCGAGTCGGCCGGGTGCGGGCGATCGCATTTAACTCCGACGCCACCCTCCTCGCCAGCGGCAGCGACGATCGCACCGTCCGACTTTGGCGGGTCGAAACCGGCGACTGTCTGAACCGATTCTCCCTCCATGACGGGGGCGTTTCCTGCGTCTGTTTCAGTTGCGATTCCCGCCTCCTCGCCAGTGGCGGCGACGACGAAATCATCGCTATTTGGGATGTCAAAACGGGAACCTGCATCCGCCAGCTATGCGGACACGAGGACAGCATCCGCTCCCTCGCCTTCAGCCCCGACGGCCGCACCCTCGCCAGCAGCGGCGAAGACTGCACCGTGAAATTGTGGGACGTGGAGACGGGGAAATGCGAGCGGACGTTCGTGGGGGACAGCAGTTGGAATTGGACGGTCACATTCGTGGTTTCCCGCCAGTTTGAAGAGGATATTTCCTCACCCCGGGGGCGGGCGATCGCCTGCAGTTGCGACGATCAAACCATCCGCCTCTGGGACGTGCAGATGGGCCGGTGTTTCCACACCTTGGAAGGCCACCAGGATTCCGTCTGGGCGATGGCCTTCAGCGACAACGGCCGCCTCCTCGCCAGCGGCAGCGATGACCAAACCGTGAAAATCTGGCACGTCGGCAAGGGATACTGCGAAAAAACCCTCCCCGGCTTCGACACCCAAATTTCCTCCCTGGCGTTGAGTCCCGACCTGCAATATCTCGCCACGGGGGGGGAAGAACAGGTGGTTCAGTTGTGGGACATCGATCGCGGCCAACGCCTGCGGACCTTGCGGGGACACCGCCACCAGGTCTGGTCCTTCGCCCTCAGCCCGGACGGGCGCACCCTGGCCAGCGGCAGCGACGACAGCCGGGTCCGGATCTGGGACGTGAAAACGGGCCGCTGTCTGCGGCGGTGTCCGGGTCACGGGGATTGGGTCTGGTCCGTCGCCTTCACTCCGGACGGCCGCACCCTGGCCAGCGGCAGCTACGACCGGACGGTAAAATTGTGGGACGTGCGGACGGGGGAATGTCTCAAAACCCTCCACGGACACGGCGATCGCGTCCAGGCGGTGGCGTTCAGCCCCGACGGTTTACTATTAGCCAGCGGCAGCGACGACCTGACGGTAAAATTGTGGGACGTGCAGACCGGAGAATGTCTGCAGACCCTGGAAGGTCACGATCGCTGGGTGGGGGCGATCGCATTCAGCCCCGACTCCCGCCGACTCGCCAGCGGCGGCAACGACCAAACCGCCCGCCTGTGGGATGTCGAAACGGGGGACTGTATCCGGGTTCTCGAAGGCCACACCCACCGTATCCACCTGCTGATGTTCGCCCCCGACGGCGCCCGGTTGGCGACGGGAAGCTACGATCGCACCGTCAAACTCTGGGACCTGGAGACGGGCACCTGCACCCACACCTGGGAGGGCAACATCGATCGCGTCCAGGGTTTGCTCATCTGTCCGGACGGTCAATTATGCTTGAGTGGCAGCGACGATCTGACGGTGCGTCTCTGGGATATCGAAACCGGGGAGAACGCGGGCACTTACGCCGGCCACACCAGCCCCGTCTGGTCCGTCCACGGCAACGCCGACGGTTCCCTACTGGCCAGCGGCAGCCACGACCAGGCGATCCGGATCTGGGACGTGGCGACGGGGGAATGCCTGCAGATCCTCCGCACCGACAAACCCTATGACGGCATGAATATCACCGGCGTCACCGGCATCACCCCCGCCCAGCGGGCTACTCTGAAGGCTCTGGGTGCGATCGATCTCGATGACGCAGAGAATTAAGGTGTAGGGTGTAGGGTGTAGGGTGTGGGGTGTAGGGTGTGGGGTGTAGGGTGTGGGGTGTAGGGAAAAATTGACAATTATCAATTATTAATCATTAATTATCAATTATCAATTATCAATTATCAATTATTTTCCATGTCCGATTCTCTGTTTTGTATCGAAGACCTGCGGGTGGCTTACCCGAGTTTTGACGTCGCGCCGAGTTGGGTGGTGGACGGCGTTTCCTTGACGCTGCGACCGGGGGAACGGCTGGGTCTGGTGGGGGAGTCCGGGTGCGGGAAGTCCACCTTGGGGCGGGCGGCGATGCGGTTGTTGCCGGAATCCAGCCATATCGAAGGGCGGGTGACGTTCGGGGGCAAGTCGGTTTTTGAGTTGAATCATGAGGAGTTGCGGCGGTTTCGGGGGGAGGCGGTGGCCTTGGTATTTCAAGATCCCATGACGCGCCTCGACCCCCTGATGACCATCGGGGAACACTGCATCGAAACCCTCAGAGCCCACCAGCCGCAGCTTTCCCGGTCCGGGGCCAAGGAACGGGCGATCGCGACGTTGGCAGCGGTGCAGATTCCGGCGGACCGCTGGTCCCAATATCCCCACGAGTTCAGCGGCGGGATGCGGCAGCGGGTGGCGATCGCTCTGGCGTTATTATTAGATCCGAAACTGATCGTCGCTGACGAGCCCACCACCAGTTTGGATGTGACGGTATCGGCGCAGATTTTGCAAGAATTAACCCGATTGTGTCGGGAACGGGGGACGGCGATTTTGTTGATTTCCCACGATTTGGCGATGGTGGGGGAATATTGCGATCGCGTGGCGGTGATGTATGAGGGAAAAATTGTCGAGATCGGGGAAACCGATGCGGTGTTGAAGTCTCCCCAACATGAATATACGCGATCGCTTTTGGAGGCGGCTCTGCACGTCCACGGCAAATCGGAAAGGGAAGATATCGAAATTGTAGATAACCGGCAAAAACCGGACATTGAAAAACCCCTGTTGCGGGTGGAACATCTCAAACAATATTATAGTTTGGAAGGGGGATTGATCGAGCAGTTGTTTTCCCGGGAAAAGCGATCGATCCGGGCGGTTGATGATGTCAGTTTCGATTTGTTTCCGGGGGAAATTTTCGGCCTGGTGGGGGAGTCCGGGTGCGGCAAAAGTACCCTCTCCCGGACGATTTTGCAGTTGGTGCGCCCCACTTCCGGAACGGTGGAATTGGAGGGGCGGGATCTGACGCCGTTATCCCTCCGGGAGGTGCGATCGCTCCGCCGCGAGATGCAGATGATTTTTCAAGATCCCAATGCCTGTCTGAACCCGACGATGACGGTGGGGCGGGGCATCGCGGACCCGCTTTTGATCCACAAAATGGCGACGTTGCCCGAGGCGAAGCGGTGGGTTTTGGAAATGCTCGATCGCGTCGGTTTGAAGCCGGTGGAAATGTATTATAACCGCTACCCGCGAGAACTTTCGGGGGGGCAACAGCAGCGGGTGGCGATCGCTCGGGCCTTGATTACTCGCCCCAAGTTGGTGATCTGTGACGAACCGGTGAGTATGTTGGATGCCAGCGTCCAAGCCCAGGTTTTGCAGTTGATGTTGGATTTGAAACGGGAATTTAATCTCACTTATTTGTTTATCACCCACGATCTTTGGGTGGCGCGATTTTTGTGCGATCGCATCGCGGTGATGAACGCCGGTAAAATTGTCGAACTCGGCGAAACTGAGGCGATTTTTAATCATCCCCAACATCCCTACACCCAAACTCTCCTCGGCGCCGCTCCTTTACTGACTCGGATGACGGGATGACTAATATCAAATCCTGATAATTGACCACAAAACAACTGAGATCGAGGGAGTCGGGAGTCGGGAGTCGGGAGTCGGATTGTTCATCTTTCTCCCCAAATTCTCGATCCTCTCAATGTCTGAGCAATTAACCGGATCTGATGTAACTCTCTAATCATCTGAATATGATTGGAGCTGGTAGGGGCCCCTGGCTTGCGCCCTCCGGAATTGATTCCCAAGCGGTCTTGATCTCCAACCCGTTTTGTTCCGGGCATTCAACCGGATTTGATATAAATGGGGTTGACAGGGGGTGGCGATTCGCGGTAAACTATTGACATAAACCCCCATAATGGGAGTGGTTGCCAAAATATTATTTTTGTCAATATTCCCATTATCTAAAATTATAGGAAAAGTCAAGCCCAAAAGCAACCCTTTTCCCAAAAAAAAGCGAAAATTTTAATATTTCTTAATTTTTTTAAAAAAAAATTCGCTTCTGCGGGTGTCGCTCGGGTTCCCACCCCCCCAAAATGCCTTCTTTCAGGTAAAGTGAGAAATGGGAAATTATCGCACCGAGGATAATGAATGAAATGGAAGCCGTCAACCTGACCAACTGCGATCGCGAACCGATCCAGATTCCCGGTGCGATTCAGCCCCACGGTCTGTTATTCGTCCTCTCCGAACCCGATTTTCGGATGATTCAGGTCAGCGAAAATACAGATAAAATCCTCGGCATCGACCCGGCGGATTTGTGCGATCGGCCTTTAGAAGAACTGCTGGATGGTGGCGGTATCAAAGCCATCTGCGGCTGTTTAGAGCGGAACTTCGAGGAAGCCAATCCCCTGGGGCTGGAATTCGCGGCGGCGTCCGGTTTTTCCCGGTCTTTCAACGGCATCGTCCACCGCACCCCAGGCGGCGATATCGTGCTGGAACTCGAACCCGCGCAGGGCGGCGAGAATGGGGATTTTTTCCAATTTTACCGCCCGGTCAAAAACGCCCTCGGCAAAATTCAGAAAACCGAAAATTTGGCGGAACTCTGCGATCTGATCGTCGGGGAAGTCCGCAACCTCACCGGGTTCGATCGCGTCATGATTTACCGCTTCAACGAGGCCGGAGACGGTCAGGTGATCGCCGAAAATAAAAAGGCGGATCTCGATCCCTTTTTGGGCCTGCACTACCCCGACTCCGACATTCCCAAACAGGCTAAATATCTCTACACCTTAAATTGGCTGCGTTTGATTCCCGACGTGAATTATCAACCCGTCGGGTTACTGGCTGGGACGGAAGAGATTTCCGCGCCCCTGGACATGAGTTATTCCGTGTTGCGATCGGTGTCTCCCATCCACATCGAATATCTCAAAAATATGGGCGTCGCCGCGTCGATGTCCATTTCTTTGATCCGCCAAAATCGGCTGTGGGGGTTGATTGCCTGCCACCACGAAACCCCCAAATTTGTCCCCTACGAAATCCGCACCCACGCCGAGTTTTTGGGACAGTTGATGTCCACGGAATTGGGGCAGAAAGAAGCCAACGAAAATCTGACGTACAAATTGCACCTGAAGGACATCCAAGCCCAGTTTGTGGAACGGCTGACGGGGGCGGCGGATTTTGTCGCGGAACTGACGGCTAACCCGGAAAGTCTCTTGCAACTGACGGGGGCTTCCGGTGTCATCGTCTGCGAAAAAGAGACGATCGCCCCGTTCGGTCAAACCCCCGCCCCGGAGGAGATTTCGCCCCTGGTGGACTGGTTGAGCGATCGCTTCGATCGCGATTTGTTCGTCACGAATTCCCTGCCGGAGCTCTACCCGGCGGCTCGAACTTATTCTGGTATTGCCAGCGGTTTGTTGGCGATGGCGATCTCGAAAATCCAGCACCGGTACGTCCTCTGGTTCCGCCCCGAAATGGTTCAAACCGTCACCTGGGCGGGAAATCCCGACAAACCGAAGCGGGTGGAAGCCGACGGCAGTCTGACCATTTTTCCCCGCGAGTCCTTCGAGGCTTGGAAAGAAATCGTCCGCCACCAGTCGAGTCCCTGGCTGCCCTGCGAAATTGAAGGGGCGGTAGAATTGAGACAGGCGATCGTCGATATCGTCCTGCGGCAGGCGGACGAACTAGCCCACATCAATTGTGAACTCGAACGCAGCAACAGCGAACTGGATGCGTTTGCCTACATCGCCTCCCACGATCTGAAAGAACCCCTGCGGGGGATTCACAATTACGCCACATTTTTGTTAGAAGATTATCAGGATGCCCTGCAAGAAGACGGGGCGGAAAAATTGCAGACCCTGGTGCGGCTGACGAAGCGGATGGAATCGCTGATCGACTCCCTGCTGAAGTTTTCCCGGCTGGGGCGGCAGGAACTGCAAATGCAACCCATCGACCTGAATCAATTGCTCTCGGAAAGCGTCGAAATATTTCAGATGAATCCCCGGTGGTCCGGCTGCACCATTTCCATCCCCCGACCGCTGCCCACCGTCCGGGGCGATCGCGTCTTGATCGAGGAAATTTTTTCCAACCTGATCTCCAACGCTTTCAAGTATAATAATAATAGCGAAAAATTCGCCGAAATCGGCTGGCAGGAATCCCCGGTTCCGGAATCTGAAATGGTGACGCTCTACGTCCGAGACAACGGCATCGGCATCCGCGATCGCCATCTCGAATCGGTGTTTCGCATTTTCAAACGGTTGCACGCCGCCGGCAAATACGGCGGGGGAACCGGCGCCGGATTAACCATCGTCAAGAAAATTGTCGAGCGACACGGCGGCACAATTTGGGTCGAATCCGTCTACAAACAGGGCACGACCTTTTTATTTACCCTACCCCAGTCCCATCTCAATATCATTTTAGAATCAGATAGCGATCGATGTTAAATCTCCTTGAATCCCCGTGGGACGATCTCACCCATCCGGTCGTCGTTTTAATCGAAGATAGCGACGAAGATTTTTATACTTTTATGCGGATAGCCGGCCAGTTGTACAAGGAAGAAAAAATCCCCGCGACTTACAACTTTCTGCGCTTTGAAGATGGAGATGAAGCGTTGGATTATTTGCGGCGCGAAGGAGAATATGAAAGCTTGGATGCGGCTTTACCCGCAGCCATCTTACTCGATTTGAACTTGCCGGGGACGGACGGCCGGGAAATCATAAAATGCATCAAACAAACCCCGAAATTGCGGATGCTGCCGATCGTCGTTTTGACCACATCGGGAAGTCCCCACGACATCCAATCTTGTTACGAGTACGGTGCCAACAGTTACATCCTCAAACCGATGGGCCTATCGGAAATGCAAGAAACCGTCAAAGTCTTGTTTAAATACTGGTTTCAACTGACCCTATTGCCCAGTTACGGACAATTTTAGTTTTTCGATTTTTAATAGTCGAGGAAATCGGGAAAGACGCGCCCAAACCAATCATTTTCATCAATTGTCAATCCACCTGGCCGGTGGATAATATTGCCTCCGATGGAATGCCGAACCAGTTGACATTGATTGTGCCAGGAAGTAAAATAGAGCAGATGGGTATAATTGATACGATATCTATAGCAATGAGCGCTCGCGTGTTTACAGTTCCGAAGAGGGGGAAAAACCTCGAAACCCTGATGAAAAGGGGATTTCCCTTCCCCACACCCCACCGAGCACACCCCACACCCCAGCGCGCAGCGCTATAATTCAACTTAGACCTACCCACTGAGTCGCCAAAACAATTATGGATCGGAAAACTCGCGTCATTTTGTGCAACTACACCAAAGGAGGAGCTGGGAAAACAACAGTTGCCGTCCATATTGCACGCATCCTGACCGAGCAAACCCCCGGAAAAGTCCTTCTCATGGACTGTGATTCTCGGCCGGACTCCTGGAAATTTTTTGCCGGACAACGGCCGAGTCCAAATCAAGCCAGGTTATCTTTTCCCCATCGCTTAGACTTATGGTGGAATCCACCCCAATCCAAAGGAGCTCGATTTAAGCCAATCACCAAAAGAGAATATAAACAGTACAATTTTGTGGTAATCGATGCTGATGCCCCCCCCGAAGATGCCCTGACACTTCTGGACAACACCCTCCCAGATATATTCCTCGTCCCCATTGCCGAATCACAGTCCCATGCCACTGAAGATATCCCGATTTTTTTAGAAGACTTAGAACGTGAAATTAGGTTTCAGCGAGATTCTGGAATTGATTATAATCCGACCGTTAAAATTGCCCCTTTGGGACTTGAAATTGAGGAAATAGAAGCCGAGGTAGATATTCGTCTATTTTCTGATATTGAGATTGAAATTTGTGTGCCGATGCAATCTCTTGATAAAGAGATCCGCAAAGCTTTGAAGGAAAAAAATCTGATTTGGGAATATCCCAATTTGGCGGACACAAAATCTTATTTCATTAACTTAATTAAGGACAAAAAAATACCGGAGGTCAACTAAATTATGTCAACTCAAAATCATCAACCTGTCAATACACCTGTATCCTCAGATCGAGCTTCCACTGTCAAGGACACAATGAACGGTCCGAGTCAAAGAGCCCATGAGATTGCCCATCAAAATCGTGAAAGTCGTACAGCTACTGATTCTGAAATGACAGAAAACACTGTACTTGTCAAAATTCCCCGTGCCATGAATGATAAATTGACAGATCTGATCAATTTTTTGGGTCTGGCAACAGATGATTTGATACACGCTTCGATTCAGTCGATCATTTCTTATGCTCAACAAAAGCAGATTGAAATTCGACAGATCGGAGGTTATCCACAAGAGAAAATTCCTGACTCCGATCATTTTACCCAACCTGTCGAGTTGAGTGGAAACGTTGTTGAGGAACTCAAACAGCAAGACTTGCTGTCTGATGTCTCCGAATGTGCATTTCTTGGTATCGAGTTTTTATACCTGCGATTGATCGAACTCAATAAAATAGGGTAGTTATATCAAATCCGGTTCAATACTCAAACATCGGGCAACTCGAGACGGTTGCCCCCACGGGGAGCTGGGGGAAGATCGATTGGTGGTCAAACAAGCGGATCTGATATATGGATGGAGTGCAGTTGCGGGCAATTATTAATAGCAAAACGAGGGCGAGTCCCGAAGCCAAACAACGAGCCGGACAAGCCTATGCTAAAATGCTGGGATTGACACCGGGTCCCGGAGGGGCAGACGGTCTGGTTGACGGTTATGGTTGGGTGGCCGATCGCTTCGTTTATTTCCAATGCAAACTCTCTCAGCATCCCCTCGGTGCCGAATTTGCCGACAATTTTTATGCGGGTTTAAAAAAGTCTGAAGCTCAAATCGGAATTATGCTGGCTGGAGTCGGTTACATTGACCGAAAAAATAGTGGCTTTTTGGCACGTCTGAAAAGTTATCCGGAAATTCAACAAGGTCAATTCATTTATCACCTTCTCAGTTTGGAAGATATTTACACCCGCTCGGACAAATTTCAGTTGGCATCACAAGATCTGCCGCAGTTGCATATAATCAGTGATGTTGCCCCGTGAGCGTCGGCGACCCCGATCGCCCGCCCCGTACTCTCCCAAACACTCGACCCAATGCCATTTGAATCCCACCCCGACATCGATATCGCCCCCCTGATCGACCATACTCTATTAAATCAAGCCGCCACCCCCCAGCAGATCGACCAGTGTTGCGGGGAAGCCGATCGCTACCATTTCGCCTCCGTCTGCATTTTCCCCTGTTTCGTGCGGCGATCGCGGGAATTTCTGCAAAACAAAACCCCCGCAGTCTGCACCGTCATCGGGTTTCCCTGCGGGGCGACGACCTCCGCCGTCAAACTCTACGAAGCCCTGGAAGCGGTGGAAAACGGGGCGACGGAGTTGGATGTCGTCATCAACCTGGGCCTGCTGAAGTCGGGGGATACCGAGGCGGTACACCGGGAATTGGCGGAAATCTGCGAAGAAACCGGGGCGACGGTGAAGGCGATTTTGGAAACGGCGGTGCTCACGGACGCCGAGAAACGGTTGGCGGCGGAATTGGCGATGGAAGCGGGGGTATCTTTCCTGAAAACCAGTACGGGATGGTACGGCGGGGCGACGGTGGAGGACGTGCGGTTGCTCAAGGAAGTCTCCCGGGGACAGGTGGGCATCAAGGCGTCCGGGGGGATACGCACCTACGAACAAGCGATCGCATTAGTTTTGGCCGGGGCGACGCGACTCGGCACTTCCCGGGGTGTCGATTTGATCCGCCAGCGAGATACAGAAAAAACGGACGAGAATGAATGAATCGCACTTATAAAGTTACCGGCATCATCCTGAAGGCGACGCCGTTGGGGGAGTCCGATCGCCTGCTGACGATTTTGACGCAGGAATTGGGCCTGATCCGGGTGGCGGCGCCGGGGGCGAGGAAGTCGCGATCGCGCCTGGGGGGCCGGATTGGCTTATTTGTGGTCAACCAATTTTTGATCGCGAAAGGGCGATCGCTCGACAAAATCACCCAGGCGGATATCGTCAATTCCCACAGCGGACTTTCTAAGAATTTGGGCAAGTTGGCGGCGGGTCAATATTTGGCGGAATTGGTGCTGAGTCAGGCGTTGAGCGAACAGCCGCAGGCGGAATTATTCCTACTCTTAGAAGAACATTTGAGCCGCCTCGAACAGCTTCCGAATCTTCCCACGCCGGAAAATGCGATCGCCATCGTCGCCTGCCTCACCCACGGCATCTTCCACCTGCTGGCATTGGCGGGAATTGCCCCCCAGGTCCAGTTATGTTGCATCACCCAACATCCCCTGATCCCGAATTTCGCCGATCCGAATTGGGTGGCGGGGTTCAGTATCGACTCGGGGGGGATCGTGAATTTGGCGGGACTGGCGGCGACATCAGGTAATCGCACCTCATCCCGCGTCGCGGAGGGGACGGGACGCTATTTGACGGATACGGTGCCCGTCAGAATTGATGCGCGGCTGGCGGCGGACCGGTTGGCGATTTTACAACAGTTGGCGGAACCCGATTTGAGGAATGTTTGGGGCGCCCACCATTCGGAGGCTTGGATCGCCGTGGAACGGCTGTTGAGACGCTATGCAGAATATCATTTCGCGCGATCGATCCGGTCGGCGTCTCTGATCGATACTTACCTGGCGGCTTCCGGCTAAAATCAATCATTATTAATTGTTAATTGTTAATAGGGTCAAAATCCTAATCATGCCCATTTCCGAAGACGGCGATCGCATTCTCATATCAAATCCTGATAATTGACCACAAATCCGGTTGAATACCCGGAACAAAACGGGTTGGATATCAAGACCGCTTGGGAATCAATTCCGGAGGGCGGAAGCCAGGGGTCCCTACCCGATCAAATCATATTCAGATGATTGGGGAGGTTTAGGAGGGGATAACCGGATTTGATATTATTGCTGTGACAGCTAAAGTTTACGGGTTATAGCGCTGCGCGCGGTCCTCGGCAGTCGGTATTAGGGAGTCGGAAACTGAAACGGCTTTTCTATAAGGGTTT
>NZ_JAYFER010000432.1:0-21060 GCF_055795065.1 Lyngbya sp. CCY1209 | reverse complement strand
TGCTCCCCCTTATCTCCCCCCTTACAAAGGGGGGTAGGGGGGGATGGGGGCGGGGGGGGATCGAAGGGGGATAATGGGGGATCATCCGTTTCTCATTCGAGGGGTTATCGCAGGTATCGCGATCGCGCGTTTACAGTTCCGGAAAGGGTAACAATAAATAAGGGGATGGAGCCCCTTGTTGTTCCCATCCCCACACCCCAGCGCTATAGCTACACAACCGGACGATCCACTTGCCGCACTGTTCGGCACATTAAGCGCTGAACATAACGATATTGCATCTCGCCACGAGGAATATATTGGAAAAGCCATTAATTAACAGGAGTTGTCCGGTGAAAAGGGGAACAAATACCCTCCTAGAAACCCGGTTTTTTCTCCTCCATATTCCGAGGGGAATGGGGGCGGCAGGGGGTTCCGAAGCAGATGTGGCTGGGAGGTAAGTCGCCGAAGACGCTCGATCGCGCTCCTACAACGGTATTGGCCCCGATCGCTACCCCGGGTCCGACAAAACAATCCGTCGCCACCCAAACTCCATCGGCGATCGCGATCGCAGCCGTTTTCAAGCCGAAAGCGGGATCTTGAATATCGTGGCTACCCGTACACAAATAGCACTTTTGGGAAATCACGCAATGGTTGCCGATTTCGATGCGATCGAGGCTGTACAATACGACATCATCCCCGATCCAACTGTAATCCCCGATCGCCACTTTCCAGGGGTAGGTGACTCGGGCGGTGGGGCGGATAATCACATCTCGCCCCACTTGAGCTCCGAACCGCCGCAGAATCCAACAGCGAATCCCATTAAACGGGTGGGGGGTGAGGGGAAAAGCGATCGCCTGCACCAGCCACCACAGCAAAATAAACCATCCCGGCTTTCCCCGATCAAACCCAGATTGATCGTACTTCCGCAGATCCACCCGGGCTTCCGTTTCTGGTTCCATACCCGTCATTTTTCCACCGTTTGAGGCACTGACGCAACCGCTGGGGTTTCTAGCGTTTTTTTCGTCACGTTCAACTGGCCGCCGAATTGCCGCAGTTCGTACAGTTTCACCCCGATTTGATATTCATACTGGCTCAACAAACGGCCGTAAATATATCCCGCCCGACCATCCAAAAAGCCCAATCGGAGGATGTAAAATAAGATAAATCGCAGCGTGGGTTTGAAGGGCAAACGCACCCAAATTTTCTTCAAAAAGCGTTTCCGCTGGACGGCATCTCCGAACAGGTTGGCGCCGATAGTCTGGCTGTCATCCTGGCCACTGAGAATGTTGTAATAAACCCGGGCTTCCCAGTTCGAGTAGCGGTTGTGGCGCTCGATCCAGTGGAACAGATCCCGGAAGTCTTCGTGGAGCATATCTTCTTTCAGATATCCTACCTTCCCCTCGGAAATGACGACGTGTTCATGAACTTCGTTGTCGCCGGTGTTGCGGACGTTCTCCGTGTTCAAGTTCTCGTAGCGGCCGAATTTGTGCTTGAATAACCGCAGGTTCCAGTCCGGATATTTGCCCCCGTGGCGAATCCATTTTCCCAGAAAAAAGACCCGGCGGTTGATGTAGTAGCCGGTATATTCGGGGTCTTGAATTTTTTGGGCAATTTCTTGCCAGGATTCCGGGGTGATGCGCTCGTCGCAGTCTACGATCAGCACCCATTCGTTGCGGAAGGGCAGATTTTCCAACGACCAATTTTTCTTTTTCGGCCAGGTGCCGTTGAAGTGGAATTGTACCACATTGGCCCCGAGACTTTCGGAAATTTCCACGGTGCGATCGCCGCTTTGGGAGTCCACCACGAAAATTTCGTCCGCGACGGCGACGCTGGCTAGACAGGCGGGGAGGTTTTCCTGTTCGTTTTTGGCAGGAATGAGAACGGAAACCGGGATTTTGGGTGCTGTCGGGGTCATAACAAAAAGCTGAATATCGTTAAATCGAGCGAGAGGTCGAAAATTGTCGGGAAGTCGGGATATCGGCGCCGATGGGGGACAAGAAAGTGAGTTCGGGTGGCGATGATATCCCTTGCCCATTTTATGCCGAGTCTTCCGGGGTCGGCTAGGGTCGCCCTTCATTCTTTGGGTTTGGGGGAGATGCCCTTCGAGCCGACCAGGCCCGCGATCGCCGCCCCCAAATAGCCGATCTGGCCGTAGGCGTAAACGAAATTGTCGAAGCGGGTGGCCGGCTGGTCGAAGTGCTTCAGGGACTTGTAGAGCCCCCGGGCGATGCGTTCGCCCCCCCGCCCCAGTTGTTTCCAACCCGCCCTTCCGGAGAGCTGTTCGCGGTAACATTCGCTGATCCCCTGCCACCACCCCCGCTCCAGGAACCAACCCCGCCTGATCCGCTCCGGGGCGACGTTGTGGGCGACCAGGGCTTCGGGAAAGTAGGCGACCTGCCAGCCCCGTTTCAGGGCTTCTTCGGTCATCAGCAGTTCCTCGTTGGAGAGCAACCGCTTCCCCACCCGGCCCAAATTGGGGTCGAAGCCCCCGATCTGGTCGAGGAAGGTGCGGCGGATGGCGTAATTTAATCCTCTCGGCGTCAGGCCGGGATCAGTAATGTTGACGATCGCATCCCCGAGGTCGTAGGCGCCGAGGTTTCCCGCCAAACCGGGCGAGAGCCATTGGGGGGCTTCCGTTCCCTCCGGCCAGAGCAGGGTGACGCGGCCCCCGGCGACGGCCAATTTTTCGTGATTTTGAAAGGCGTCGTACAGAACCCGCAGCCACCGGGAACTCGCCTCCGCATCGTCGTCCAGGTAGGCGAGAACGGGCGCCCTGGCGGTTTTGGCGCCGGTGTTGCGGGCGACGGACAGGCCGGTGACGGGTTCGTAGACGTATTGGAGTTTGGGGTCGGAAAGCCGTTGTTCGACCACTTCCCGGGTGCGATCGCCCGAGGCATTGTCCACCACGATCGCCTCGAAATGTTCAAAATCTTGGCTCAATATACTGTCGATCGCCGCGCCCAAATAGTCGGCCCGGTTGTGGGTGCAGATGATCGCAGAAATCAGCGGTTCTGACATGGCCGGAATTCCTCAATGTTGCCGAGATCTCGCCCAACCCGCAATGCCGATTCCCTGATGCGGTGAGATCGATTGACGGCGGGCTACAAAGGGGGGCGGGGGAACGCGATCGAGTTGATGCCGCTCGGATGTCAATCTGGATATCCTTTATTTTATCCGCATTCGTGCGTCGCGCCACCCCGGCAGACGAAAATAATTGATAATTGATAATTGATACCCGATCCGGTTATTGACCCGACAATTGCCGGCCCCCTAACTCCTCCCTTGACGAGCAGAGCCGCTTCCGTCCGACTTTTTCAGGTTTCATGCAAAAATCAGGGGCTTCGAGATGATTCTCGCTCCCGCAGTACCCTGGCTCTATTTCCGATCGCAGATAATTTTTGAGTGTTGTATCGAAATCGGTCAACCGCGACGCCGTCTTACCTCAGTTTTTGACCTGGATAAACCAGGTGGGTACCTCCGCCGAGTTTTAGGTTTCCGGATACTAAGCCCGGTTTACCGCCGCTCGATCTTTAGTGGTTCCCTTATTTTTCGAGTTATAGATCAAAAAAACGTTTTGGCAGTCACCAACGTCGCAGTCGAACCTTCCATCTATTATAGCCGCTTCCGGCAAACTGTCGAGGGGGTATTGGGAAAAGTTATCGCGTGGCGCGTCAGGTGTCCGGGGCGGAGGAGGCTTCGGTAAGCAGAGGGGGCGGAGGAGGCGGAGGAGGGCAATAAATTGTCAATTCTCCCTACACCCTACACCCTACACCCTACACCCTACACCCTACACCCTACACCCTAGTTTTCCTGTCGCAGGCGGTCGGGGACGCCTTCCGGGGACTGTTTGGCGATCGCTTTGAGGTTCTGACACCGCACCAGTTCCATGAAATTCAAGCCGGAGCGCCCCTCCAGTTGGGCTGCAGCCGCGATCGCTTCGGCCAGAGCTCGGGCCGCGTCCGCCTCGGTGTAGCCCCGCCGGGTCGCCACCCGCACCGCCGTCTCGTCAGCCTCCAACTCCACCTCAGAGCGGCGGTTCGACTGCCAGATGCGGCGCAAACCGATGGCGGCCAATCCCCCGGCCAGGACGATCCCCACCGCATCCTGTTGGGCGAGTTCCACCCCCGCCCCCACCAGTCCAGCGACCACCATCCCCTGATTCAGGTCGGGTTTGAACCAGCGCACGTTGCAGGCCCAACTGACGGTTCGCAATAGTAATAAATCCCGCTGTTGTCTGGACAATTGCTCCCACAACTGAAAATTGATCGAGATCGGGCGGGTCGGTTTCCAGGGCAGGGGAAACGGAGTCTCGATGACCGCCGACTGGCGGGGGTTGCCGCCGAGTCGGGCCATCATCCGACCCGAGGCGGGCATCAAGTCTAACAGGTGACGAATTTCGGCGTCCGGATTGATAGCCACTTTTACCACTTTTAAAAGTCAAAAGTCAAAAGTCAAAAGTCTAACGCTGGGGGCCGGGTGGGGGGGTTGGGGGAACAGGGAGCCGAAGAAGAACCCCGATCGGATTTTCCTCCGGTCGCCTCCGGTCGCTTCCTGTGCCCCTGTGCCCCCCAAACGCCATTTTTCAAAGGGGTTGCAGGGTATCGGATAGGGCCGCGATCGCGGCATCGATATTTTCCGCCCCGGCTTGTGTCGCCGAAACCAATAATATCAGGATGCGATCGCCCACTTGGCGGACGAGGATCGATCCGGTGATGGGCTGGGTGTTGGCCCCGATTTTCAAACTCCCCGTCCACGGCATCCGAATTTCTCCGGCACCGACGGATTGGTAGGTTCCCGGGTCGAACCCTTCCCCCCGTTCAAAGGTTTCGATCGCGATCTGGGCCAAACTCGAATCTGGCAGGGCGCGATCGCTCTCCCGGGGCTTCGCCACCACAGTATAAGCCAAATTCCCGTCCGGCGCTTCGAGCAGGGGAGAATTGCCCGCGAAGCCGACATTGTAATCCTGGAGAATCCCCACCTCGAACTGACCCCGGGGATCTTGGTAGGCGCTGCCGCTCAGGGGCAGGGGTTCGACGGCGGGTTCCGGTTCCGGCGGGGGCGCGGGTTTCGGGGTGGGAGAAGCTTGGGGAGTCGGCGAGGGAGACGGGGACGGAGAAGGGGATGCCGTCGGACTCGGAGAAGCTGCCGGGGAGGGGGTAGCCTCCTGGGCGATCGCGAAATTCCCCCCAAAATTAGCCGCGGGAACGCCATCGCCCCACCGGCCGAAAATCAAAAGCAAGAAAGCCGTCAAAATCCCCAATCCGACCGCCCCGAGGCGTTTCCATTTCACCATTTGTCAAACCTCTCCATCATTCGTGCAGTTACCATCGCCCTTCACCAGGGTAGGGAAAAAATTATTAATTATTAATTGTTAATTATTAATTGTTAATTATTTTCCCAAAATTGCCGGGTTGCCGAAATCGAACACCCCCGCGACGCACCCGGTCATCAGGGTCGCCAACGTTCCCGCCCAGAGGGCTGTGAAGCCGAGGGAGGCGACTTCCGATCGCCGGGTGGGGATCAGGGAAGACAGGCCCCCGACGAAAATGCCGTAGGAGGCAAAGTGGGTGAACCCGCACAGGACGTAGCTGACGATCAACATGGCGCGATCGCTGATTTCCCCGGCGGCGTTGAGTTGGGCGAGGGCTTGGTAGGGGGGGACGTTCGTTTCCAGGAGGCGGCGCCCGATCAGGACGGAGGCCTGCCAGAGTTGTTGCCACTCCAGGGAAACCCCCGTCAAAAAGGTCAGTGGCAGGAACAGGGCGCCCAAAATATTTTGCAGGGTGATGACGCTGAAAAGATTGCCAGTCCAACGAAGCAAAAAGAAATTGCTCGTCGAGAGTCCGGCCAGGGTCGCGAAGGCCAGATTGATCAGGGCCACCAGGCCCAAAATGGCGATCAGGGCGGCCGCGATGCCCACGGCCATTTTCACCCCGTCCAAGGCCCCGCCGATCAGGCTGTCCACCGGGTTGGGGAGGGTCGCCCGGTCTGGCTCCGGCTCTTCCGGGACGCGGCCCATCGTCTTCGGTTTTTCGGTTTCCGGGAGCAGCAGTTTCGAGATCACGAAACAGGCGGGGATGGTCATCAGGGAGGCGGAAACCAGGTGTCCGGTGATGTTGGGGAAAGTGGGGCGCAGGAATCCGGCGTACAGGGCCAGCACCGAAGAGGCGATGGAGCCGAAACAACTGGCCAAAATGGCGCAGAGTTCGCTGCGGGTCATGTCCAGCAGGTAGGGTTTGACGGCGATCGCGGATTCGATGCCGACAAAGATATTAGCCGCCCCCGAGAGGGATTCGGCCCCGCTGATCTGCATGGTTTTTTGGAAGATCCGGGCAAATACCTGCACGACGGGTTGGATGATGTGGAGCCGGTAGAGCAAGCTCACCAAGCCGGCGAAGAAGATCACCTGGGGCAGGGCGCGGAAGGCCAGGATGTAGCCGAAGCCCGGGTTGATATTGTCCGGGCCGATGCGATCGCCCGGGACGGCGACGAAGGGCGTCCCCACCGCCCGGGCGATCCAGCGGCCGGCCGGGCCCGGGCCGGCGCCGAAGTTCGGGTCGGCGACCAAAATCGACTGCGGCCCGCCGAACAAAAATCGCGCTCCGGCCTCCGAGGCGTCCAGAATGGCGTTGAGGAGGCTGCTGAGTCCCACCACCAGTTGGCTGCCGAACCCGAACACGATCAGCCCGATCGCCATCTGCAGTCCGATTCCCCAAAAGATCGTCTTCCAGGGAATGACGCGCCGATTTTCGGAACCCAACCAGGCGATGACGCACAAACCGGCGATTCCGAGCAAGGAAATAAAATTGAGGAGTGGATTCATGGGTCCTTCCGTAAGTTTGGACACTCAGCCCTTCGACCAGGGGAGATCCGACCGGTGCGGCAGTTGCGACTCCGGAAATGACCCGTTTTGACGGCGACAATCCCGACATCCGCCAGACCGATCGCGCCCCTTCGTCGGGTCGCGCACACCTGCATTCAAACTGCGATGAGAAGACTCGGATGCCCACCTCCACTTCGGCCGGGAGATGAGACGGATACCTCATTCGCGATCGGATCGATAATAAGGAATATTGCCTCATGTCGGCTGGCAATACAAGTATTTTTCACAAATTCGATCGCCGGCGGGGGCGGGTTCGGGGGGCGCAGATGCGGACAAAAATGAAGGGGTCGCCCCGCGAGAACCCCGGTCCTCCGGGGAAATTCCCGGCTCTTTTGAGGAGGAGAAACTCGACTCAACCCGTGGTGTCGGCGGGGTGGGAATCCGGATGCGGGGGATCTCGAAAATCCCGCGCCGTCATCTCCGAAGAGGTGTCGGGAGTATGTCAGAATAGGCACAAAACCGTCTGACTGTTGCCAGTATGGATGCTTTCCTACCCACGCCGCCCGACTGGACCGCCGATGCGGTCCACGCCTTTGAATTTTGCTGTCCCCGGTGTTCAGCCGGCAGTTTGGAGGCTAAACGAGTGTGGATCAACCGCCGATCGCCCGTCTACGGGGACGACAACCGCCGCCGGTGGCAGGAATTCTACGAGTGCGAGTGCGGCTGCGTGTGGTGGGCCTGGAGCAGCGATCGCCCCCCCTCCCAATTGAAGGCCCCCGGCGATGATGACGATTCGGAGCTGGACTGACGGCCTGATTCGGGTCGCTTTTCTTCGCCCCCGATGCCCGCGATCGAGCGATCCCCGTGACGTTTGGACTCGATCGCGTCAATATAGAAAAGCCCGATCGTCGATTCGTTCAGCGTCTCATTAAATCTATGAACTGGCATGGGATGTCCGCTTCCAGACGCATCTTTCTCCAACAGTTGGGTTGGTCGGCCCTCGGCACCCTGGCGGCCTGTCAAGCCGAGAATTTGGTCGATACCCGACAACCGATCAAAATTGGGGCGATGTATCTGCTCGAGGGAGAGTTGGCCGCCTACGGACAATCGGCCCGGGACGGGGTCAACTTGGCTGTGGAGGAGATCAACCGGACGGGGGGGGTGAACGGACAGCCCGTCGCGGCTTTGTTTGCGGACGAGCGGGATACCATCCAAACCGCGCGACGGCTGGTTTTGCAGGAAAATGTCAATTTCCTGTTGGGGATCGACAATTCCAGTCACGGAGAAATCCTCGTCCCCACGGTTCAGGAATTGGAGCGGGTTCTGATGGTGACTCACGCCGCGAGTGCCGAAATCACCGGCCAACTCTGCAACCGGACGGTGTTCCGCTGCAGCGTCAACAGTTTCCAAAACGCGACGGCGGGGGCGGAGGTGGCGGCGGGGGAGGGCTATCAAAAGTGGACGACTATCGGCCCGGACTATACCTTCGGACGCCAAAGTTGGGACTGGTTTCGCCGGGGGTTGCAGGGGCGGCGGGAGGGGGTGCAATTTTTGGAGAAGACGGCTTTTTCCCCTCTGGGAACCGGAAATTACAACAATTTTATCCGCACGCTTCAGGAGTCGGGCGCCGATGCCATCTGGTGCAGTTTGTGGGGGGACGACTTGGTGACGTTTGTCCGCCAGGCGACGAATTTGGGCCTGTTCGATCGCTTCCCGGTGTTTATGGAACTCGGCGCCGCCATGGAGGTGTTGCAGGCCCTCGGGAGTCAGATGCCCCTGGGGCAGTGGGTGGGGAGTCGCTACTGGTGGCAAACCCCCGATACGCGGGTCAATCGCGAGTTCGTGCGCCGGTTCCGCGATCGCTACAATACTTATCCCAGCTATAATGCCCAAAATGCCTATGTGGGCGTGCAACTGTTGGCGACCGCCACCAACCAAGCCGGTTCCACGGACTCCAATGCGGTGATCGATGCCCTGCGGGGGCTAGAATACGAGGCGCCCATGGGAAGGTTGACGTTGCGACCCCAGGATCATCAGGCCGTCGTCAACGTGACCTGGGGAAAGACGGCGGCCAGCCCGGATTACAATTTCCGCATTCTCGACCCCATCCGGGTTTTCCAGGGCGAGGCCGTCACCCCCCCGCCGGAAGCGACGGGCTGTCAGATGGGCGTCGCTGACGCCCGCCGCAAGTCTCGCCACCCGACGGGGGATGCTGGCGAAACAGCGATGACTCTCAGTCTTCTTTCCAATCTTCGCGGCCCAACAGGTCGATGACCCGATCTCGGAGTAGAAAATCATTTCTCTCTAACTCGCACTCCACCCAATCCCACTCCCGGGGCGGGATATATTGGCAGAGCGTGTAGATCGGTTGTTGGCGGTTGATCAGTCCCTTTTCGACGAGATGGCGGGCTTCATCTCGAATGACCGCGATCGAATATTTGACGGCGACCTTTTGAATAGCTTGCACCATAGGATGACTCCCTACCCGCTTTTTCGGGTAAATTAACGAACGGTATCCGGGATTCCCCTGACGGCAGTTGTCGAAGCTGAGGGTGACTCACTTCGACATTTATAGCGCGGCGCGCAGGTAATGGGGAATAGGGAATTGGGGAATGGGGAATGAAATCACCTTGAAATCAGGGGTTCAAGGTTTGTCCCTCCCAGAACTGTAAACAGACGAGCGCGCAACGCTAAAAAACTGGGCTCCCCAACTCATATTGTCTGTCAATTGGTTTACATTTCGCGAATATCTTTACTATTTTTAACAAGAATCTCCGCTCCGGGGCGATCAAAATTGATTTGAACAATTGGCACGGTTGAGTTATAATTTTCTGCGTTAACCCTTGCCTTCGTTCGGGAACGTCAGCACCCCCGGCTGAAGCACGGGGGTGCTGACCGGCGGCGGGTTGGTAATATAATCATAATCGATACTGGGATAAAGTGCGATCGCCCGTTCCGGATCGCTATCCCCCAACGCCGGAATATTTCCGAGTACATAAATCTTCTCTCCCACATCCGTCTCCGCATTGTCGCAGACAAAATTAACCGAAGTTGTCGCTGCCGCCGGTTTCCCATCGAAGACGAATATTTTTTGAGCCTCAACATCCATTTTACCAGACTTGGCGCGGATGTGATTGTTTCCCATCGAAATCCAGCCACTTTCGGCATTTTCAAATGCTTTTAAATCGGAATATTCGCTCAATTCCTGATTGTTGAAAGTGAGCGATCGCGCCCCCATTCCATCTACAATTAAATCCACAACGGTCGATGGCGCGATCGCCGCCCCCGCCAACGGCTTGGAACCGTTCACATCGACCGCAGGTTCCACCGTCACCGAGACAATATTGCCCGTTTTTTGCTGTCGAATTAAAGTTTTGAATTCCTGGCCTAACCCGTAAACTTCATTTCGATGATTGGGACAACTGGATTTAGTGAACCGACACACCTTAAATGGTGGGTTACGTCGGATTGCTAGATTGCCATCACAGCCTGGGTTTCAGCCGCCTAACCCACCCTACACGAAAGCACATTTTTAGCCATGTCGGTCCAGTCGGGTGGGTTAGGCGCGGCCGTAATTTTTCGGAAAAACCGACAACTTTTCATCCGCGCCGTAACCCACCATAAAAATTCAAAATTCAAAACGGAGCATCGGGCATCTTGCCTGTAGATTCAGATCGGATCCCCTCATTTAAGATGAAACAGTCCATTACGAATCTACTTGATTTTTCAGATCAGAGGTGAAAACCATGCCCGCTCAAAAAGGTTTTGATACCATCACGTTTATCGCCCGTTTCGGTTTTGGCTTTTTATTCGGCGGCATCGTCACCGTTTTATTGACCCTCGGTGCCGATCTCACCATCGCCAGCATCATCGGCGTCTTCATCCTGGGGGGAGTCATCTGCGGATTGCTGACGTGGCGTTACGGCGATCGCGCTTTGGCATTTTTCGCCGATCTATTTTCCTGGTGGTAATTTGAGATGATTGAACATTGCGATCGCCCGGGAAAATTATCGTCGAGGTGGGCAGGCGCGGAGGCAGAGCCCCTACAGTTGCGATCGCGTCAAAGCCCCCAGAATTGGGGGTTTGGGGGTTGGGGGAAGCCCCCAGAATTGGGGGTTTGGGGGCGCGATCGCTCCTCCCCTTGATCTGCCCCCGAGCTAGAATCTACAATCGCAGAACCTAAAATATCATCCGCCCATGACCAGCCCAGCGACAATTTGGCAGCAGTTCACCCTCACCCACTTTTCCCCCCACCGATGGCGGGGCGGCAGTTTCCTGTATCGCATCGGCGGCAGTTTGCGATCGTGGCGGCAGGGGAGTTGGCTGCTGGAGTGGGGCGAACCCCTGGGGGCGATATTGGCGGCGCTGATTTTCGGCTTCGGGCCCTTCGTGGGGACGGCTTTGATTGGGGTGTTGCTGATTGCCTGCGCCGGATTTTGGGTGATCCTCACCCTCAGCGACGATCCCTCCGAAGTGGCGTTTACCCCCATTCACCTGCTAGTTTTACTCTACTGGGGAATTTCCACCGTCGCCACGGCCCTGTCCCCGGTGAAGGAAGCGGCATTCAGCGGTTGGGTGAAATTGACGCTGTATTTGCTGCTATTCTTCCTGATGGCGCGGGTATTGCGATCGCCCCGCCTGCGATCGCTCTTCATCACGTTTTACCTGCACATCGCCCTGATTGTCAGCGTCTACGGCCTGCGACAGTGGTTTTTCGGGGTGGAGGCCCTGGCGACCTGGGTCGATCCCACTTCTGCCCAGGCGGACCTGACCCGAATTTACAGCTATTTGGGCAATCCCAACCTGTTGGCGGGTTATCTGATTCCGGCGGTGGGTCTGAGTTTGGGGGCGATTTTCGCTTGGCGGGGGCTGATGCCGAAGTTGCTGGCGATGACCATGACGGTGATCAATTCCGCCTGTCTGGTGCTGACGTTCAGCCGCGGCGGGTGGATCGGATTTGTCGCCGCAGTGTTGGCCTTCGCGATTCTGCTGCTGTATTGGATGAGTCAGTATTTCCCCCCGTTTTGGCAGAAATGGGCGGTTCCCGCCGGGGTGGCGGGTTTGGCGGTGTTGCTGGCGATCGCAGTGGTGACGGTGCCGCCGTTGCGCGATCGCGTGGCGACGATTTTCGCGGGACGGTCCGACAGCAGCAACAATTTCCGCATCAATGTCTGGACATCGGTGATCGAAATGATCCGCGATCGCCCCATTCTGGGCATCGGGCCGGGTAACGACGCCTTCAACAAGGTTTATCCCCTCTACATGAAGCCCCGCTACTCGGCGTTGAGCGCCTATTCCGTCCTGCTGGAAGTGATGGTGGAGACGGGTTGGGTGGGGTTCGCGGCCTTTGTGTGGCTGCTGGCGGTGACGTTCAACCAGGGCTGGGTGCAACTGCAACGCCTGCGGGAGTGGGACAACCCCCAGGGCTTCTGGCTGATCGCCGCGATCGCCGTCATGGCGGGAATGCTGGCCCACGGCCTGGTGGATACGGTCTGGTATCGCCCCCAAATTAATACCCTCTGGTGGCTGATGGTGGCGATCGTCGCCAGCTATTATGTTCCGCCTGAGAGGGCGTAGGAATAATTGACAATTGACAATTGATAATTATCAATCCATTTCCCGACTCCCGCCCCTAGGCCCCAACCCCACTTAAAGACTTCCGGGAAGCGGTTTTGAGGGCGGCGAGGCGGTCGATCTGGCGGTGGAGATGCGATCGCCCTGTGGTTGTTAGTTGCAGGTGGGTGGGGAGGTGGTAGGCATTCCAGCGGTAGCCGTCGGTGGCGTGGGGCAAAATTAGCCAGCGGCGGTAGAGTTCGCCCCGGGTGATATCGTTGCACAGGGGCAGCCATTCGGCTTCGGGGAAGGGATCTTCCCGGCGATCGCTCAGTTCCAACCACGCCCAGAGGATGCAGGCTTCGGGGTCGGAGAAGGATTTTCGATGCAGGAAATAGCCGCGATCGCCTGTACCCGCGATCCGATATGTCCCGACAATTTGATAAATTTTAAATTGATTTTCCCACAAATGGAACGTTTCGATCGATTTTAACATCGGTTGCTGAGTCCCTAAATCGGCTGTCGTTCTCGTTCCTCACTTTAATGCCCCATCACCTTAACTCGGCGAATGGGAGTGCCACTTTTCCACTTGGAAGCGATCGCAATCGGCGCACTTCGCGAATCGGATTCCGAATCCGGTCAATTTCACGGAATTTTGAGAGTCCCCGGAACCCGAAGTTCGCCCTTCCGGCATTTTCCCGGGCGGCACAATTTTGCAACATTTACTGCCCATCTTATTGACCAGGATAGCACGTTTTCGGAGGCGGACGGCGCGGGTGCGGGGGAGACGGGTTCGGGTTTCCCCCACTTCGGGAACGGCGGGAAGGGGCGCCGTCCCCCGACGCCATCGGACTCGGAGCGAGCGACACCCACTTTATTAACAATCGTGAAGATACTTGACTGAATCGGCGCACTCCCGTTTTTTTTGTAAAGTTTTTTAAACCCAGAATATGTAGATTTTACTAAAATATGCGCCCCCCCGTTCCGGAGTTTTATACAATTAAAAGTAAGGGCAAGCTCCGGCCGCGTCTTCCCTCGATGGTTCTCCAACTGTCTCCGGGGAGGGAACTCGGGAGGGGGGCGATCGCGAACTTTCTCAATTCTCCCCTTTCCCGTGGGATTGGCGGGGTGCGAGTGGCTGTCAATTTCTCCCATTTCTCCATTAATAACGATGGATGTGAGGTGAAGTTGACAGCCAGAATATGGCGCTGTCAGAGTCGCCAATTCGCGATCGCCTGCCCTCCCTCCCGGTCAGAGGAACTTCTGAACAAAATTTTTGCAATTGCTCGTCTCACAACCACGGCAAATGATGAAAACGGCAATAAAAATTATCCGACAGGAACCGATTCCCAGAGCGCCGTAACAAAAAAAAATCTTTAAATCTGCCAATTGACCGTCTCTGTAAGCGTCGGGAACGGGGAGTATTTCCAATATAATTTTGGCATCTACCGACTCGATACATCTCACTTTTTAGCGATATTTGACCGCCCTAAAATCTTTAAAAATGTCGTATTTATTGCGGTCAAATCAATGGTTATTTTGGTCGCAAATCTCGTGGAAATTTTTCCATAAAAATGTGGTCTCAAAAACGATATTTTTTCGATTCGAGATATTCGATAAGCGGGCTTATCGCCGTCCTCAACTCTCATCCTGCGGGCGATGAATTCGCCCGGTTACTGTACTGAACCCGAGGAATTTAAAGCGATGTCATTTCCAACCACGTTACCCAAATCACCGCCGGCCTACCCCACCCGGATCCGAGCTTGGCACGCCTGCTCCGTCCGGCAAACCGTCGAACTCGCGGGGGTCGATCCCGATCGCGGCCTGCGGGACTCCCAGGTCGAAAAACGACAGCAACAGTACGGATTAAACGAACTGCAAGAAACCGGCGGCCGCAGTTCCTTAGAAATTCTCTGGGATCAATTTACCAACGTCATGCTGTTGATGCTGATCGGCGTGGCGGTGGTGTCGGGAATTTTGGACCTGCGGAGCGGCACCTTTCCCAAAGACGCGATCGCAATATTTGCGATCGTCATCCTCAACGGCGTCCTCGGCTACGTCCAAGAAAGTCGGGCGGAACAGGCCCTAGCCGCCCTGAAGCGGCTCTCCTCCCCGAAAGTGCGGGTGCTCAGGGAGGGCAAAATCCTGGAAGTCGCGGCCAAAGAACTCGTCCCCGGCGACGTGATGTTCGTGGAGACCGGAGTCCAGATCGCCGCCGACGGGCGCCTGATCGAAGTCCAAAACCTCCAGGTGCGGGAGTCAGCCCTCACCGGGGAGGCGGAAAGCGTCAGCAAGCGGATCGACGTCACCCTGCCCGAAGATGCGGCCCTCGGCGATCGCGTCAATTTGGTCTTCCAGGGGACCGAAGTCGTCTGCGGACGGGGCCGGGTCATCGTCACCGAAACCGGCATGAACACGGAAATCGGGCGCATCGCCGGGATGTTGCAGTCCGTCCAGACCGAAGACACCCCCCTGCAACAGCGGATGGGGCAACTGGCCCAGGTGTTGGTGGGCGGCTCCCTGGCCCTGGTGGCCCTCGTCGTCGTCGGCGGCATCTTGCGGATGGGGGTCGATCACTTTGAACACCTGCTGGAAGTGTCCCTGAGCATGGCCGTGGCCGTGGTTCCCGAAGGCCTGCCCGCCGTCGTCACCGTCACCCTGGCGATCGGCACCCAGCGGATGGTGCGGCGCGCCGCCCTGATCCGCCGCCTCCCCGCCGTGGAAACCCTCGGGTCCGTGACGACGATCTGCTCCGACAAAACCGGCACCCTCACCCAAAATAAAATGGTCGTGAAGCGGGTGGAAACCCTCAACCACGGCTTCCAAGTCACCGGGGAGGGGTACGCGCCCTGGGGGGACTTCCTCTATCGGAAACAGTTAGAGGGCGATCGCTGGTCCTACGCCCCCATCAAGGGGGAACACTGGTCGGAACTCAAACCCCTGCTGATCGCCGCCGTCCTCTGCAACGACGCCCGACTCCAGGATAACAAAGGCGAGTGGACGATTTTGGGCGACCCCACCGAAGGGGCGCTGCTGTCCCTGGCCGGAAAATTGGAGATTTTCAAGGAGATTTGGGAGCAGCGGATGCCCCGGATGGCTGAATTCGCCTTTTCCTCCGAACGCAAGCGCATGAGCGCTATCTGCGAAGCCGGGACCGTGGCCATCGAACTGCCCGCCACCCGGTTTCAGATGTTCGTGAAGGGGTCGCCGGAGACGATTTTGAAGCGCTGCTCCCAAATTTACGTCAATACCCAGTCCTACGGGACGTTGTGGGAGCGGACGGGATTTCCGGAACCCAGTCAGGCGATCGCCCTCAAACCCAAACACCGCCAGCATATCCTCGATCAGAGCGATCGCATGGCTGCCGAAGGCCTGCGGGTGATCGCCCTGGCCTACAAACCCCTCAGCGATATTCCCGTCCCCGGCATGGAGAACGACGTCGAACAAGACCTGGTGTGGCTGGGGTTGGTGGGGATGTTGGATGCCCCCCGCCCGGAAGTCCGGGAAGCCGTCGATCGCTGTCGGGAGGCGGGCATTCGCCCCGTGATGATCACCGGCGACCACCAACTCACGGCCGCGGCGATCGCCCGAGATCTCGGAATCGCCGACGCCGACGAAATTTCCCTGACGGGGAAAGACATCCAGCGCCTCAGCCAGGGGGAACTCGAAGAACAAGTGTCCCGGGTCAGCGTTTACGCCCGCGTCGCCCCGGAACACAAGCTGCGGATCGTCCGCGCCCTGCAAACCCGGGGGGAATTCGTGGCGATGACGGGGGACGGCGTGAACGATGCCCCGGCCCTCAAACAGGCGGACATCGGCATCGCGATGGGCCTGACGGGTACCGACGTCAGCAAGGAAGCCAGCGACATGATCCTCCTCGACGACAACTTCGCCACCATCGTCGCGGCGACGGAGGAGGGGCGGGTCGTCTACGGCAACATCCGCCGGTTTATCAAATATATCCTCGGCAGCAATATCGGGGAAGTGCTGACGGTGGCCGCCGCCCCCGCCTTCGGGTTGGGGGCAGTCCCCCTGACGCCCCTGCAAATTCTGTGGATGAATTTGGTGACGGACGGTTTGCCGGCTTTGGCGTTGGCGATGGAACCGCCTCAACCTCAAGTTATGCAGCGATCGCCCTACAATCCCCGCGAGAGTATTTTCGCCCGGGGGCTGGGTTTTTACATGGTGCGGATCGGCTTGATCTTCGCGTTTATCACGATTATTTTGATGGTCTGGGCGCACGGTTTCACCCAGCAATCTGGCGATCCGGAACGGTGGAAAACGATGGTATTTACCACCCTCTGTTTGGCGCAAATGGGGCACGCCTGGGCGGTGCGATCGAGTACCCGTCTGGCGGTGGAGATGAACCCCTTTTCCAACCCCTATTTGCTGGCGGCGGTGAGCGTTACGACCCTATTGCAATTGATGCTAATTTACGTCACGCCGCTGCGGGAGTTCTTTGGCACCCAATTGTTGAGTGCGGGAGAGTTGGGGATCTGTTTGGGATTCAGCATCCTGATTTTCGTCTGGATTGAGTTTGAAAAGCTGGTGAAACGCCGGTGGCAAAAGAATTAGGATGTTTTCAGAAACCGGGTTTCTACGGGAATTTTGGGTGGCAACCCGAGATCTCGGAAGAAACCCGGTTTCTTTTCGTCGGTGGGAGCGATCGCTCATCTTCGGGGCGGCGGTTAGGGATGCGATCGCTTTTTCGCCAATTTCCGTGAAATTACCGAAGACGGGAATTGATTTTTAGGATTTAATGATATCGTTCAGATCAGATCCTTGGCAATCCTCCCCGATCTGCCATGGCGAAGGGGAGGAGTTGGAGCGTTCTGAGACTTCCGAGTATTTGACCGGATTTGATCGGACTGCACGAAAAAAATCAGGGTGAATTTGAGTATGGATATCTTGATTTCTGAGTTCGTCGAAGGCAGCAGTAATAATAAAGCGCTGGAACTCTACAATCCCACCAACAGCGCGATCGACCTCGCCGCCGGGAATTACAAAATTGAAATGTATTTTAACGGCAATACAGACCCGGGAGTGACCATTAATTTGACAGGAAATATCGCCCCCGGTGAAACGTTTGTATTTGCTCATGGTCAGGCAAATAATGCCATCTTGGAAGTGGCAGACCAAACCGGTATATTTGGTTATTTCAACGGTGACGATGCAGTTTTAATCAATAAAAATGGGGTTATTATTGATGCGATTGGAGAGGTCGGATTCGATCCAGGAAGCCAATGGGGCAGCGGAAATACTTCCACCCAAGACAATACCATTCGCCGAAAAAGTCACATCATTTCCGGCGATACAAACCCGAATGATGCCTTCGATCCCAGCCTCGAATGGGAAGGGTTTGCCAACGATACCTTTGACGGATTGGGTTCCCATGATGTCATCGATACGATCGCACCTATTGTCAGTAATTTTACCCCCGAAGACGAGGCTGATGCCGTTGCCATCGGCGCCAATTTGGAGATTCAGTTCAATGAAGCTATCCAGGTTGGAACGGGCAATATTATCATCAAAAGAAGTGACGAAAATACAATTTTTGAAACCATCGATATAACCTCTGATCGCATTAGTATCAGCGATGACACCGTAACCATCGACCCCAGCAGCGATCTCGATCCGTCCAGCAATTATTATATTGCAATTGATGAGGGGGCGATCGCGGACATGGCGGGAAACAATTACGCCGGAATTGATGATCACACCACCTGGAACTTCACCACGCAAGCAATTACTAAAATCCACGATATCCAAGGCGACGGTGCATCCAGTCCCCTGGGGGGTCAAACCGTCACCGTCGAAGCCATAGTCGTCGGCGATTTCCAAACCGGCTTGGGCGGATTTTATTTGCAAGAAGAAGATGCAGATATTGACGGGGATGAAACCACATCAGAAGGGATTTTTGTTTACAACAATAGCTTCGATATCAATGTCGGCGACAAAGTCCGACTCACCGGGACGGTTGAGGAGTTTTTTGATTTAACTGAAATCAAGAATATCACCGATGTCACGGTTATCAGTTCGGACAATACTTTGCCGACTGCCGCCAACGTTTCACTGCCTGCCGCCGATTTAGAACGGTTTGAAGGGATGCGGATAAGCTTTTCTGATGTCCTCAGCGTCACCGACCTCGACCCACTCGATCACTTCGGAGAAATCCAACTTTCCCAGGGGGGGCGACTCACCCAATTCACCCAAGAAAACGCCCCCAGCGTAGACGGATACGACAGTTATTTGCAGGATATCGCCCAGCGGACGATCATCCTCGACGACGGTCAAAATAATGAAAATCCCGCTCCGATTATCTACCCCGACGGCAGCTTCGACACCGGCGATTCTCTCCGCCTGGGCGATACCGTTACCGACCTGACGGGGGTGCTGCACTACAGCTTCGGCGAGTATCGCGTAAACCCGACAGAAACCCCGAATTTTGAGAGTGTAAATCCTCGTCAGACCACTCCCGACGAGGTGGAAGGCGATCTCAAAGTTGCCAGTTTTAATCTTTCCAATTATTTCACAACTTTGGGTTCTCGGGGGGCGGGTGATGCGGAGGAGTTAGACCGCCAAACGGAAAAACTGGTGACGGTTCTTTCTGGCATCGATGCCGATGTTTTCGGATTGGTGGAGTTGGAGAATAATTATAGTGAAGGGGAAAATAGCGCGATCGCATCCCTAGTTGACGCCCTCAACGCAGCAGTCGGGGCGGGGACTTATGCCTACGTCGATCCGGGGACGAATGTCGGCGACGACGAAATCGCCGTCGGCGTGATTTACAAACCGGAAAAAGTCAATATTGCCACCGATACCAGCGTTGCAATTCTCTCGGATTCTCACTTGCCAGACGGGTTCAGCGGGCCGATATTCGACGGCGGAGATACCAACCGATCGCCCTTAGCCGTCACCTTTGAAAAAGTCGCGGGGGGGGAACAATTTACCCTCGTCGTCAACCACCTGAAATCTAAAGCCGGAACCGGGACGGGAGACGACGCCGACACCGGAGACGGACAGGGGAATTTCAACGAAATGCGATCGCGGGGTTTGCAGGCGATTGATGTCTGGTTGGAGGGCGACCCCACCGGCGGCGGCGACAGCGATTTTCTCATCGTCGGCGATTTCAACGCCTATTCTCAAGAAGATCCGATCGCCTTTTTTAACACAAAATACGATAACCTGATTGACAGCGAAATCGGTTCCGATGCCTATTCCTTCGTTTTCGACGGACGAACGGGTCTCCTCGACTATGCCTTCGGCAGTTCCACCCTCACCCCCCAAGTCGGCGGCGTCACCCAATGGCACGTCAACGCCGACGAAGCCGAAGTCCTCGACTACCGCGAAGCCAGCCTGTTCGACGGCGGCACCCCCTACCGGGCCTCCGATCACGATCCGATTATCGTCGGTTTGCGACTCAACGACGCCCCCATTTTGGACGCGAGTGGCGATCCGACCTTGACGGCAATCGACGAAGATCCCATTATTAACAATGGCGATAGTGTCGCAGATGTGGTGATCGACGGTGCGATCGCGGATACGGCGGTTGTGGAGGCGATCGCGGTTCTGACCGCCGACAACAGCAACGGCACCTGGCAATTCTCCACCGACGACGGCGACAATTGGGGTAATTTCCCCGCCGACTTGGCCGCAGACAAGGCCCTGCTGCTGGACGAAACGGCGAAAATCCGGTTTGTCCCCGACGAACACTTCAACGGAACTGCCAGCTTCAGTTTCCGCGCCTGGGATCAAACCGTTGGTGGCAACGGCGAGACGGGAGTCGATACGACCGCCAACGGCGCCAATACCGCCTTCAGTGAGGCGATGGAAACAGCCACCGTGACGGTGAATCCCGTCAACGACACCCCGACGGCATCCGACAACACCCTCACACTCCCAGAAGATACCGGCCACACCTTCGCCGCCGCCGACTTCGGTTTCGAGGACATAGACGGCGACACCCTGGCATCCGTCACCATTACCAATTTACCGGAGGCTGGAACCCTGCGACTCGGCGGGACGGATATCGCGGAAAATCAGGTTCTTGCAGCCGCCGACATCTCCAACCTCGTCTTTACTCCGGATACCGATACCAACGGCGAAAATTACGCCAATATCGGATTTACCGTCAGCGACGGAAACGCCGACAGCGAAGCGGTTTATACCATCACTTTCGATGTCACCGCCACTGATACAGATTCCGAACAAATTGACGATTCCGAACAAATTGACGATTCCGAACAAATTGACGATTCCGAACAAATTGTCGATGCCGAAGAGATTGACGATTCCGAAGAGATTGACGATTCCGAAGCAATTGACGATTCCGAACAAATTGTCGATTCCGAACAAATTGTCGATTCCGAAGCAATTGACGATTCCGAAGAAATTGTCGATTCCGAAGAAACTGAAAATTCTGAAGAAATTAATGATTCCGGAGAAACCGACACTTCTGAAGAAACTGTTGAACCAGAACAACTTTTCGATTCCGAAGAAATCGATCATTCCGAAGCAATTGACGATGCCGAAGAAATTGAAAATTCCGAAGAAATCGATCATTCCGAAGAGACTGTCGATTCCGAAGAGATTGACGATGCCGAAGAAATTGAAAATTCCGAAGCAATTGACGATTCCGAAGAAATTGACGATTCCGAAGAAATAGATCATTCCGAACAAATTGTCGAACCCGAAGAAATTGACGA
>NZ_JAYFER010000431.1:0-8796 GCF_055795065.1 Lyngbya sp. CCY1209 | reverse complement strand
TGAATGGTGACTCGGTGTTGGGGTTCTTCCTCGCCACTATACCCACTCCATCGCTGTTCGGACGCGGGTGAACCCATTGTAAAGGTTCCCCCCGGAATCAATACCATTTCCAGGGTGACTCCATCCCCCAAGTCTTCGACGATACATTCCGCCTGACCGGGACTGCGACTGATTTCTTTCCCCTTTTTGTTGACTTTTATGACCTCAAAAACATATCCATCTCGAACCGGATTTCGGTTGACTTCCTCGGACTTATTTGACCCAGAAATTAAGCCGATGATTTCATCCAACTGGGATTGTAAATTCAGCAATAGTCGCCGCTCTGATTCCGGGTTCAAATGGTCGAGTCTCTCGGCAATGCCATCCAACTGGGATTGAAAGTTAGCTTGATGTTGACGTTGCGACTCGGCGAATTCAGTTAACTGGTTAATTTGTTGAGTCATCCCATCCAACTGGGATTGAAACCGAGATCTAATCAACTCCGTGGACTGTAGCCGAGATTGGGATCTTTGCCAAACTCGCTTGGCGGCGGCGAGGCGTTTTCTCTCCTTCTCCAAAAACCCGGAGGGAATCTCTCCAAGTACGGGGGGATATGGAGTCAGGTCATAACCGCAGACGGTACAGGTTTCCACCTCATTTTCCGTATATTCGGTTTCACAGACTGGACATTTGGCCATAATTTCCAACCCGGATTGGCGGCTAACCCATTATACAACATCCAGCAGCGGATCGTTTCAGTTAAAATAGGGTCAGAATCAATTGGGATCAGGGTGTTGACATTTCATTAACGCACCCTGCCAAACTCTCAACCTGTCGTAATCCATTGCCGTGGTTTTCCCTTCGGTAGTCTCCCGCTTGGCTTTTCTAATCGCAGCAATGAGTTGGGATTGCGATCGCTCGAACGAACGATCCCATTTGAGTTCATCTTGCAAGTCGTCAATATATTCTCGAAGGTGATCGACCACCCGATCTTGCACCTCGTCCGGCAAAGATTCTAACATCTTAATAATCGTGCTCACTTGTGGGGATGACATGATCTGCAATTCTGATACAACACTTTGTATTTTAGGGGTTTGTTGAAGATGCCACACCGTCTCCGGTTGGCGCCGCCACAGCAGATGACTCTCCCCTCGCCCAGGATTGGGAGAGGGGCCGGGGGTGAGGGCCGACTCGGACAGGATTGGCAGAGGGGCACCTGGTGAGGGCCGACGTTACTGGACAGGACGCCCCCGGATTGCTATCGTTATCATTCGGGATGCTATTGTGAAATGCGACTCCATGCTCAAATCCCTCAAATTCTTTCAATGGCGACGCCTGCCAAAAGCGTTCCTGCTGTTCTTTTGTTGGGCGATCGCTCCCCTATTTTTGGTGGAAGTTTCCATGATCCTCCTCGAACCCTATCTGTTTCGGGGACTCTACCAATACGACCCGGATTTGGGATTTCGGATTCGTCCCCACGCCAACGGCAACAATGAGTTCGGTTTCAACGATCGCGACTATCCCCTCGAAACAGAACCCGGCACGTTTCGGATGCTGGTATTGAGCGATTCCTTCAACTGGGCGGGGGGGCAGGATGGAAATTATACCGCATTATTGGAAAACCAATTTCAGCAATATTACGGAACGCACAAAGTCGATGTCATCAACGCCGGCTATCCGGGAACCCACACCGCCGAACAACTCGCACTGTTGAAAAAATTCGGACTGCAATACAATCCCGATTTGGTGGTTCTTGGCTTTTTTGTCGGCAACGATTTCATAGATGCCGACCCGAACCGAAAGCGGATCATTGTCAACGACATCTATATCGATATCGATCGCCGCGAGGAATTGATCCTGTTCGGCTACCCGATAATCGGACAATCTCGGCTGTGGCTGTTTATCAAACAAAAATATAAGGTCTTCCAAGAAGCTGCAAAATCTCGTCAAACCTCCGTTTCTCCCCCGGTGCAACCCCGGGTAAAATTGGTGTCGGCGACGGATGCGGAATCGGAAGAACGGGAACAGTCCCCCGGCGTCCTCTCCCGCGAGATGTTTCTGGAAGTCGAACGGGCACGGCTGGAGTTCTGCGAGATTGAGGATTTGGAAGCGGGCGATCGCGATGCCAATATTGACTACATCCTCGACAGCATTTCAGAAATGAATGCGATTCTAAAATCCAGGAACATTCAATTTATCGTCGCCCTCTACCCCGACGAGTTCCAAGTCAACCCGAAACTGTTGAATCAACTGGCTTCCAATTTCGATATCGATTTGAACGATTACGAACTCACCTGCCAACAAAACATCCTGAAACGCCACCTTGAGAAAGAGAATATTTCCTACATCGACTTCACCCCCCGGTTTCGGGAAGAACATCAAAGCCGCCACCTGTACTTGTTCCAGGAACCTCACTGGAATTCGGCGGGAAACCGGCTGGCGGCGGATATTTTATTCGAGAATTTGGTTAAAATCACGGACGAAAACTTATCGAATTAGCGGATATGAAAAAAACGATTTCCCAAATCTTCAAACATCCCGTTTCCCGAGTTCTGACGCAAACCGTCGTCATCGCGGGAATCACCTTCGCGTTGACGGAAATTACCTTCAGGATTTATAATAAGATTAATCCGTCCTTTGTCTTCCGCGATCGCTCCTACAACCGCTGGCGGCGAAAGCCGAACGCACGGGATTTTAATTTCAACCTCAATTCCCACGGATTTAAAGATGTCGAATTTACCCAAGAAAAGCCGCCAGGAACCCATCGCATTTTGGGAATTGGCGACTCTTTCTCCTTCGGAATCGTTCCCTATCATGACAATTATTTAACCTTGGTTGAGGAAGGGTTGAACGCCGAGGGAAAAAATGTCGAATTGATCAATATGGGAATCCCCGGCATGGGACCGGAAGACTATTTGTCCCTGCTGACGAACGAGGGATTGATTCTGAACCCCGATCGCATCATTTTGTCATTTTATATCGGCAACGACTTTATCGATAATTACCTGCTTTCCCTCGACAAAGATGAAGAAATCTTCTATACCGTCGCTTTCTTCAAATCTCTGATGGCACTGAATGCCAAATTTAAAGGCACCGATTACAATCCCCAAAATCTCGAATATGATGATGATAAACCCACCCTGACGGACGAAGCCTATCGCGAAATTGTCGTCAATGCCAGTCGGATGTTTGACATCGAAGCGACGGACGGTATGTTCCTGTCGATGTTCGAGGATGCGATGCGGGATATCCGCGAAATTAAAAGGATTTGCGATTCCCGAAATATCGATCTGAGTGTCGTCATCATTCCGGCGGAGGTTCAGGTCGATCCGAACCTGCAAGCCGAGGTGATTCAAACCTTCAAGCCGGACGACCCGGAGGGCTTCGATTTTGAATACCCCAACCGCCTGCTGCGCGATCGCTTTGAGGAATACGACATCGACTATATCGACCTGTTGGATGACTTCCGGGAAGCCTCCCAAACCGATCGCCTCTACCGACCCAATGACACCCACTGGAATATCGCCGGAAACCGGCTGGCGGCGGAGTTGATTGAACGACATTTACTTAAGCAAAATCTTGAAACTGAGGCAGGGAGTGGGGAGTAGGCAATAGGCAATAGGCAATAGGCAATAGGGAGTGGGGAGTGGGGAAGGCGGTTTAAACATTCCTTATTCCCGGGGTGCAGTGCGGTTAATGCACGAATTGTCAGTTTTGTCAAGTCCCGTCCCCGCGACCCTGAAATTTCTCGTGCGTCGGCGATGGAGGGTGCGATCGCGATCGCGGGGAAAATGGCGATCGCGATCGCGGTGTTATCGGGTTTCGGGATAAGTCCTGGGTCTTTGATACTGCCTTTACTTACACGGAGGGTAGCATCGCATAGTAGCTATATTTTAGGGGATGTCGAAATCGCTGTCAAGTGGCGGATCTTCGCGGCGATATTTGGGAGAATGAGAACCATTTTCACGCGATCAAATGGCGATTTTATCGAACATTTAAATCAATTTTGGGTTAACCTATAATTTTTGGTTATCGATAAACATTCCGGTGGGGGAGGCGATCGCGGTGCCAAAAAGATCAGATAATGGTAGTGTAAATAACGGAAAAATTTGCGCGATCGAGTTATGTTGTTTGCAATTTTTTGTGCCGCCTGTCATCCCCCCAAGCCGAGATTAAAATTTGTAGATTTAAGCTAAAAAATATCAACAAAAAGACGGAAAACTTAACATCAAAAATCTCAAAATTCGGCATTTTTTAGATAAAATTAAGACAATAAAGTTCGCGGAGAGCAGAATATGGCAGTCGTTATCTTTTATGAAAAACCGGGGTGCCGAAATAATACGCGACAAAAAGCAATGCTCCGGGCAGCAGGTCATCAGCCGGAAAGCCGCAACCTGCTGTCGGAACACTGGACTCCCGAAAAACTCCGTTTATTCTTCGGCGACCTGCCTGTTACTGAATGGTTCAATCGCAGCGCGTCCCGCATCAAATCCGGCTCAGTCAAACCCGACGAATTGGACGCGGAAACGGCGCTGCAACTGATGGTGTCCGAACCCCTGTTAATCCGCCGTCCGCTATTGCAGGTGGGGGAAGTGCGGAGTGTGGGATTCGACACGGACGAAATCAATAGCTGGATCGGTTTGAACCCCGTCGATATCTGCGGTCTCGACGTGGAAACCTGTCCCCGTTCTCACGAAGAAACCCCCTGTTCCATGCCCTCAGCGGTTTGAGAGGAATTGACCTGGGGGAAACTCAATTCCAAATATAATTGCAGCACCTCCTCCGGCGTCAAATTGCGTTTGAGTTCGCCCGATCGCCGCCGGATCGAGGCGAGGAGAAATTGCGCCTCCGCCCGGTTCAAATCGATGCCGTGCCGTTGCAAAATCTCGGTCAACCCGCGGCGGCCGGAATGTTTTCCCAACACCAGGCGGTGATTTTCTCCCAAAGACTTCGGGTCGAAGGCTTCGTAGGTGCGGGGATTTTTGAGAATGCCGTCGGCGTGCAATCCGGACTCGTGGGTGAAGGCATTGTCCCCGACGATCGCCTTCCAGCGGGGGAGGGAATCGCCGCAGGCTTCCTGCACCAATTTCGAGAGGGGTTTGAGTTGCCGAAAATCCAACCCCAAATCCAAGCCGTCGATTCGCATTAGGGCGACGACCACCTCTTCGAGGGCCGCGTTTCCGGCCCGTTCTCCCAACCCGTTGACGGTGGCATTCACCGATCGCGCCCCGGCCCGAATTCCGGCGATGGCGTTAGCGGTCGCCATGCCCAGATCGTCGTGGGTGTGCATCTCGATGGGGATGGAAGTCACGCCGGCTAATTTCCGCACTTTTTCGTAGGTGGAAAAGGGGTCGAGAATTCCCACCGTATCGCAGAACCGGAACCGGCCGGCCCCCCAGGTTTCCGCGCAGCGGGCCACCTCGATCAAAAAGCCCTCGTCGGCGCGGGAGGAATCTTCGGCCCCCACGGAGACGAACCAGCCGCGATCGCGGGCATAGTTCATGGCCCGGTGCAGCCGTTCCAAAACGTCCGCCTTGCCGGTTCCGAATTTGGCGGCAATTTGGACATCCGACACCGGCACGGAAATGTGGACCCGCGTCAACCCGCAGGTGGCGGAGGCTTCCAGGTCCGAAATGACGGCCCGATTCCACCCCAGCAGGGAAGCCTTCAATCCCGACCGGGCGACGGCGCCGATCGCCTCGACTTCCTCGCCGCCCATCGCCGGAATTCCCACCTCGATCTCGTGGACCCCCAGGCAGTCCAGGTGGCGGGCGATCTCGACTTTTTCTCGGAGCGAAAACGCCACCCCGGCCGCTTGTTCTCCGTCGCGAAGCGTGGTATCATTGATGCGGATATTTTCTGCCAACATATTTACGTCAATTTCCTTCAAGCTCAAAGCAATGTTCCAACCAATTCACCTGTACGGATAAGGGAGCGATAAATCGGTGCAGTACGCAGCGAAGTTGGATAGCCGTCGTCCGATCTTCAATTTCGACGCCCACCCCATTTTCGCTGGAATACTCGCAGGGAATCGACAATTCCTGCAATCGGTAGAACACCGACCATTGTAAATCCGGGGGGACCTGCACCCTCACTTTTAGCGGTTGAAATTTAAGATTTTCATCCGGGCCAGGTGCCGAGAGCTGGGACTCAAGAAATGGCAGGGAATGATTGTCGTTTCCGTGGAACGGATCGCCGGGGCGATCGGAGGGTGCAAACATCATTTTTACCTTGATTCCGTAACGGTTGACGTTGGGGTTGGAGTTCTGACATTCGATAGCGAGGGGAAGGGGCGAGATGCAAGGACGGGGGGAACCTCAAATCCGATCGGGACCGATATGCGATCGCTTCGCCGGTCCGACTCAAAATTCCGGTGTCGCGGCCATCCCAACCGAACCGAGTCGCCAATTTTGACCGGGGAAATCTTGAGGAAATCTGAAGACCGAAAAACTGGGGCGATTGGGCAGGCGATCGCCAGTTGCAGGGGAATTGCCGGGGATCGATCCGCCCCACAACCTCAGACCTTACCACGATCAAAGTTGAAGAAATTGCTACATCCGATACGAAATCTCAAGAATAATGAGACATTTGATAAAGCGACGGTTTCCGAGATCAGTCGCGCCCCCATCCCGCCGTCCATGTCAACTTGAGTTATAATAATTTAAGAAATGTATCGATGTTTGAGCGAAGATTTCAAACCTAAAGAACATCTTAAAATGTACTCACAAGAGAAGGGGAAATAATACCGCCAATCCCCGATACACTTCCCGTTGGCGGTGAGTGCAGTTTCTTCCCGTCCCCCCCCTCAAAAAGTCTTGTCCCCCCCCTCAAAAGTTCCCGAACCCCGATCCCGATCGCAAAATTGAAAAATCCCCGATCCCAATCCCGGCGGGCGATGGCGGAAATTGAGTGCAGTTCCAATCTATTAATCAACTAACCTCCCCCCCTCAAACGGCGGGTCGAAACCCGACTGATATAACCCTATATCAAAGCCGATCGCAACCGTCCTCAAAGACACCAACCGCGATCGCATTTGACGGACATTTATCGACCGCCGGAGGGGCAAGGTTCAATGGTACGAACGACAGAGCCGATTCCAATTCCCACCGCCCGACCGTCCTCCATAGAGGCACCCGAAACCATTCGGATCGCCGTCGCCAGCAAAGGGGGGGGACTCGTCAACCAACATTTCGGCCACGCACGGGAATTCTTCATCTACGAGGTTGACGGCAGACGGGCGACCCTGCGGGAAATCCGCGAAGTCTCCCCCTACTGCCACGGCCCCGAAGACGGCCCGGGGGATTTGGACGCCATCATCCGCACCCTGTCCGACTGCGAGGCCGTCCTGGTCGCCAAAATCGGCGCCGGACCCGACGATCGCCTCCGGGAAGCGGGTGTCGAACCCGTGCAGGTCTACGACGCGATCGAAATTGCCACTTTGGACTATTACCAAAACCGCAAAACTCGCGCCGAGTGAAACCGTTTCCCCCCCAGGAGAAACGTCGATTTGAATTGACTCCGAATGAGGTGCTTATGTCATCCCCGACACCGGTTATTTATCTGGACAACAACGCCACCACCCGAGTCGCCGAGGAAGTCGTCGAAGCGATGCTCCCCTTTCTGAAGGAAAACTACGGCAACCCGTCGAGTACCCACACCTTCGGCGGCAAAATCGCGCGATCGGTCAAACGGGCCCGAGAACAGGTGGCGGCCCTTTTGAACGCCGAACCCACCGAAATTATTTTTACCAGTTGCGGCACCGAAGGCGACAACGCCGCCATCCGCGCGGCCCTAGCCGCCAATCCCCAGAAAAAACACATCATCACCACCCAAGTCGAACACCCCGCCATCCTCAACCTGTGCCGGAAATTGGAGCGGGAAGGGTACACCACCACCTACCTTTCGGTGAACGAAAAGGGGATGCTCAACCTGCACGAACTGCGGGCTAACCTGCGGGAAGATACCGCCCTCGTCTCCGTGATGGCGGCGAACAACGAGACGGGGGTGATCTTCCCCGTCGAACGCATCGGGCAGATGGTCAAAGATCGGGGCATCCTGTTCCACGTCGATGCCGTCCAAGCCGTCGGGAAAATTCCCCTGAACATGAAAAATAGCAGCATCGATCTGCTCACCCTTTCCGGCCATAAACTCCACGCCAGCAAAGGCGTCGGGGCACTCTACGTCCGGCGGGGGGTGCGGTTCCGTCCCCTGCTGGTGGGGGGACACCAGGAACGGGGACGCCGGGGGGGGACGGAGAATGTTCCCGCTATCGTCGGGTTGGGGAAGGCGGCGGAACTGGCGATCGCTAATTTCGAGGCGGAGATTACCCAGGTGCGGGAATTGCGCGATCGCCTGGAGTTGGGGTTGCTGCGGCTGATACCCCACTGCCAGCTCAACGGCCACCAGGGGATGCGACTTCCAAACACGACCAATATCGGTTTCAAGTACATTGAAGGCGAAGCTATCCTGCTCTCGTTGGATGCTTACGGTATCTGTGCATCCTCCGGTTCGGCCTGCACTTCCGGTTCCCTGGAACCCTCCCACGTTTTGCGAGCCATGGGGTTGCCTTACACGATCCTCCACGGATCGATCCGCTTCAGCCTCTCCCGCTATACGACGGCGGCGGAGATCAACCAAGTTTTGACGGTGATGCCACAGGTCGTTGAGAAGTTGCGGGCGATGTCGCCGTTCAACAGCGAAACCGACGAAAGTCAGGGTTGGCTGCAAGAGCGACAACAGGATTTACGAGAAAAGGACGAGAGCTTGAAAGCCGTGTCTTTTTAAAGCACGGATGAAAAGCGAACGGCGACTTCAGTC
>NZ_JAYFER010000430.1:0-6923 GCF_055795065.1 Lyngbya sp. CCY1209 | reverse complement strand
TGGTGGGTTACGGCGCGGATGAAAAGTTGTGGGTTTTTCCGAAAAATTACGGCCGCGCCTAACCCACCCTACTGGACCGACACGGCTAAAAATGTGCTTTCGTGTAGGGTGGGTTAGGCGGCTGAAACCTATGCTGTGAATGCAATATAGCAATCCGCCGTAACCCACCGTTTAAGGTGTATCAGTCCACGACTGAACTAACACAGTAAATAGACGATCGCGTTAGACTAATCTTGAATGTTGAAAAGGGAGTCATGTAGATGAGATTTGCGAGCGATCGCCTGTGGATGACAGTGCTATTATTGATCGTGGGGTGTACGGCTCCGGAAGCCTCCAAACCCGACTCAGGGAACCTTGTAGCCAGTTCTGCTGACACTCCGTTGGCGAGCAATTTATCCCAGAATTTACCCGAACGGAAGACAGAAACCATTTTTGTTGAGGGAGAACCGCAAGAAATGACCCTCAAGCTTTATCAGGAAGACCAGATTCCCGTGGTAACATATTATCCCGAGAATCTCAGTGTCAATAGTGCCTGTAGTCATGAGGGATGTGGGGTGTTTTTTGAGTTGCTTGAAGCTCAAGTTCATGTATTTGTTCCCCCCGCAGACACAACCTTCGAGGAGTTAGAAATGGGAGTGACCGGCGATCGGGGACTGTTGGCAAGTAACGGCTGGCAACAACGAGAATTCAACAATTCACCTTCGTATTCTTGGGAGACAAAGAATATTCAATTTTATGATTCCGAAAAAAATCTTTTAGGTAGCGTGCATCTGGGTGAATCGGAAGGACAGGTTTTCCGCGTTACCGTGGTTTTTCCCGGAGATATGGGAGATGGATTTGCTCCCCGTGCCGATATGATACTCAAGAATCTACAAGTCGGATCGATGAATTAATGGGTAAGCCAATGTTTAACTCTTGATGTTGGCAATAGAAAAACTCACAGTTTCACTGGTTGAGATTGGCTCGGGAATGGGTTGACCACTGCTTTGTAAATCTTCCAGATGGAATAGAATCGCCTCTTGAATTAATTGTAAGGCTTCTTCTTTAGTTTCTCCCACTGCAACACATCCGGGCAAATCGGGGACATAAGCTCCATAACTGGAAGTTCCTTTTTCAATAATAATAGTATAGTTTAATTGTTGATTTTTCATCGCTAGACTCCTTCACTTTAATCCTGCTTGTTTTAAGACACTGTTGAGGGTTCCGGGCGGCATATCGACGTTTAGTTTTCCAGAAACGGTAACTGTACCGGACTTAGTTGAATGGTGAAATTGTCGATGACTTCCCCGCGTCCGTACTTGATACCATCCATCATTTTCTAGAATTTTGATCACCTCTTTGACTTTCATAGTTGAGATTTTACTCTCAGATAGAAATGCACAATTATTGATTTTTCAGAGCGACTTTTAAGACAATTTTGATTGTTAAGATTGGGTCGTCATATTTGAGGGGCGATCGCAAACCGATCGCAAACCGATCGCAAACCGATCGCCCCAATTACTGCGACAACTGACACCAACCGTTGTTGGGCTTTAGCCCCCTATTTCCCACCCCCTTCCAAGAAGGCTTGAACTCGTCCGCTCGGCTCCAATACCACCCGAATTTTGGGCGTTTCACCCTCCTCCGTCGGGGAAACGAACGGCGTTTCTGGCGGGGGAAAATCGATCTGTTCCAACCAATTGACGGATGCCTGTCCGATGGGGGTGATGCTCTGAATCGAACCGTCGGAATTGAGTAAAAAACTGTACTGCAAAATTTTGCTGATATTCTTGGGCGGATACCAATTTTGACGGAAATAATTCCGCACTTCCGCCACCTGGGGAATCTCATCAAATAGGGTGAGTTCCTGAGAGCGATTCGAGGCGATCGCTCTCGGACGCTTATTCATTTGTGCCAAAACTTGCGACTCTTCAGATGCCTCCGGAGTATCCCCATCATCGACATTCGTTTCCGGCGGGGGAACGGCTACGGTAACAGACGGTTCGGCATTTTCCAACGTCGGAAGTTCGATCGCCCCCGGTGCTAACCCGATATTTACCGGAGGAGTCGGGGGGGCGGCGGCGACGGGTGGCGGAGGCGGCGGGGCGGAAGCCACGGGGGGCGGCGCCGGTTGCACGGGTTCGGTGGGAATCACGATCGCCCCATCCGTCCCCTGCATGACACCGGGCATCAGTTCAGGGGGCGGGGGCGACTCGGTAAACAGGGGCGGGGGCACCGCCAAAGGTGCGGTATCGACGGCGGGGAGATCGGGCGCCACTTTCAGATCCAACTCGGGCGGGGGCTGCGGTTCCGTGGGTTCAAAAATCGGGGGCGGCGGGGGCACCAGTTGGGGCGGCGGCAGGGGAGGGGCTTCCGTCTCGGGTTCCTGGGTTGCGGTGAGGGTGCGATCGCGGCGGTAATAATTGCCCAGGTGGATGATGCCGCTGAACAGTCCCACCGTCACGGCGATGGTGAGGGCCGTCTTTAGCCAAGCCGGGGAGGTGCGGGGCCGGGGTTTGTCCGCCGGCAAGGGCTCGACGTCCGCGAAACAGTCGTTGAGGGCGATCGCCAGATCGAACAGTTGCAATACACTCAAATGCACCACGGACTCGCCGGGGTCCGGCGCCAATTCCCCCAAAAATAGGTCGTGGTGGAGGAGTCCGTCCGGTTTGATAGAAAAGTCGGAACAGGGCCTGAAGGTGCCGCCGTTATCCTGGGCGTGGGAGGGGGCGGATTCCGAATCCCCCGTCGCGGCTTCGGAGGCGTCGGGAATGGCGGAGAGGGGGGAGGCGGTGAGAAAATCGCGGATGTAGCCGGAGAGGGTTTGGTGGAGGTTTTGCAGGTGGGTGCGATCGCCCTCGATGCTGACATATCGATCCTCGGACAGTCGGGGATCGTCGAAGGAGAGTTTGAACCGAAAATTCTGCCAAACCCGGGCTTTTCGCCACCGGGTCCACAAGGGCTGGTTGGCGATCAGTTCTAATGTGCAGGTCGGGGGGGTATACTGTCGGGTTGTCAGCATGGCGACTCAGAATTGGGGTGTGGGGTGTGGGAAATTGAACCATTGTGGGGGCAGTGCCTCCGTGCCTGCCCTCCTGACCTAACTAATTGCCTCCTTCCTCAACTGCTGCCGGACAATCCTATAAGGTTGCCTCTTGCCTATTCCCTCTCTGTCGGGAGTCTGCCCGGTCAATCACCGGATCTGACTATGAGCGATTTTAGCTGCGATCGCCCGTTTGCGATCGCTCCAACAGGGCCGACCAACAGCGGTGGGAACCGTCGGGGCCGCTATAAAATAATAGATCGATCAGCAATTTTAGGGCGAAGGGGGTCAACTCCTCCTCGGGTATGGGCGAAGTACGGGGGAAGCGTTCCCGATAGCCTTTGATAAAGGTGTCGAGATAGTCCCGCAATAGAGAAATTTGCCGCAAATCGTCATTTTGCGCTTCCATTTGTTCGACGAGGGCGATCGCGCGGCGGAGTAGGGCCTGGTGGTGTTTTGCCAAATGACAGACGATCAAAACCAGCGACCGCACCCCTTCAATTGTCGGCGTTTTGGCTTGCCACTGTTCGGCAATTTCGGTTTCTAAATTCAAGGTTTTCGCCGTGCGGAGGAGGGTATCGGACGTCACCCCCGCCAAGGCTTCCAACGCCAACACATTTAATGTTAACTCCAAGGCGATGCGATCGAGTTGTTTCGGGGTTAGGTCTGATTCTGGCTTCAGATCCCGCCAGTGAGGAGGAATGCGATCGAACATTGGGTAAGGGTGTAGGGTGTAGGGTGTAGGGTGTGGGGAGAATACAGGTATGAGATAATATCAGATCCAGTTATTTGCCCGCATAATCTCCCCAATCCTCTTAAGAGGATTTTTGCTATAAGAAAAGGGAATTGATTCCCAAGCGGTCTGGATGTTTAAACTGTCGCCTCCGAACTCACCCGCCTTGAAATGAATTTCAAGGCTGATAGCAAAAGTCCACTCAAGTGGACTCGATTCTGATCTGCGGTATTTTCATCACTTTTGCGGTTGCCATACAAACTTCCCAATCATCGACCGATGATTTTTGCTTGTAGGGGCCCCTGGCTTGCGCCCTCGGGAATTGATTGCCAATACGAATTTGGCTGATTATTCCATAGAGTTCTTCTCTCGGAAACGTTTGCGTAATTCGATAACAAGCTTCGGCTAAATTCATCCCTTCTTGCCATGCCCGCAAATCTCGGTAAGATTTTATGAACTCTCCCATCCCTCAATCCCCTTTTTTCTCAACCCAATAAACCCAACCCTACACCCTACACCCTACACCCTACACCCTACACCCTACACCCTCATTTCAAATACGCCACCGTAACACCCGCGCCGCCCTCTTTTTGTTCGGCTAATTCAAACCGTTCTATCTGGGGATGGTGCTTGAGAAACTCGTGGATGCCCTGCCGCAGTTGGCCGGTGCCCTTGCCGTGGATGATCCAGATCGCGCCAAAATCGACCATTTGTCCCAGGAAGCGATCGAGTTCGATTTCGCCTTCCGAAACCCGTTTGCCCCGCAGATCGATTGTATTTTTCGAGGTGCGGACGATGGGGCGTTTGGGGGGCGCCTGTTCGACTTGGGGGGTTTTTTGTCGAGGCGGTGGGGGTTCGACTTTTTGGCCGTCGAGGGATTCGATTTCCGTCAGTCCGACGGTCATTTTCATGATCCCGAACCGGACGGCGAGTTGGTTGTTTTCGTCCGGACCGCTGAGGACTTCAGCCGTTTGGCCGATTTTAGGAATGCGGATACGATCGCCCACTTTCGGCATGAATGAAGGCTTCGGAGGCGGGGCGGACTGTCGCGAGGGCAGGTATTTTTCGGCGATCGCATTTAGGTTGTCGGTGGCTTTCTGGGCGTCCTGGGCTTTGGGTTTGCCCTGTTGCAGGCGCCGGATCACTTTGGCGATCTCGCCTTTGGCCTCCATCAATGTTTCTTGGATCGCCCGTTCCTGGTCCTGTTTCAACCGCCGTTCCCGTTCCTGGAGGGACATCGCCCGTTCCGCGAGTTCCCCGTGCAGCCGTTCGGTTTCCTGCAAAAGTTGGCCGGCGGCGATCGCTTTTGTTTCCTGCTGGCGTCGCTGGGCCTCCAACCCGGCGATCACCTGGTTGACGTCTTCCGACTCGCCCCCGACGTAGGACGCGGCCCGTTGGACAATTTCGCGATCGAGTCCCAGGCGTTCGGCAATGGTGAGGGCGTTGGAACGGCCGGGAATGCCCCACAGCAGGCGATAGGTGGGTTGCATGGAGCCTTCGTCGAATTCCACCGAGGCGTTTTCAAACCGGGGGTCCTGGTATTTGAGGGCCTTGAGTTCGCCGAAGTGGGTGGTGGCCACGGTGAGGCGGGCGCGATCGGCCAATGTGTGCAGAAGTGCGATCGCGAGGGCGGTTCCTTCGGTGGGGTCGGTGCCCGCGCCGATTTCGTCCAAAAGCACCAGGGAGGGGGAAAGGTGGCCCTCCCGGGGTTCGCCGAGGCCCTCCAAAATGCGCCCGATGCGCCGGATGTGGCCGGAGAAGGTGGACAGACTCTGTTCGATGGATTGTTCGTCGCCGATGTCGGCCAAAACCTGCTCGAACCAGGGCAGTTCCACGGGTTCCCGGGCCGGGACGAACAGCCCCACTTTCGCCATCATGGCGGCCAGTCCGATGGTTTTCAGGGTGACGGTTTTGCCGCCGGTGTTGGGTCCGGTGATGGCGACGACCCGGATTTGGGGGTGGATGGCGATGTCGATGGGGACGACTTCCGGGCCCTGTTCGTGCTGCTGCTGCCACACGAGGAGGGGGTGCCGCAGTTGTCGCAGGGTGATGGAATCCTGGGCCGCGTCGCCCTCGATGAAGGTGGGGGGGTTGGCTTCCAACCAGAGGCTATATCTGGCTTTGGCGAGGGCCAGATCGATGGCGGTGGCGATCGCCAAAAGTCGCTCCAGGTCGGGTTTGACGGCGGCGACCTGTTCGCTGAGGGCGCGGCGGATGGCCTCGGCTTCGGCCTGTTCCTGGCGCAGGACTTGCCGCAGTTGGTTATTTAAAGGCACAATCGCCTGGGGCTCGACGTAGACGGTGGCGCCGGTGGTGGAGGCGTCGTGGACGATGCCGGGGATGGCGTCTTTTTGGGGCGCCTTGACGGGGATGACGAAGCGCCCGTCCCGCTGGGTGACGATCTGTTGCTGGACGGCCTGGGCTTTGCGCTGTAAAATCCCCTGGAGGATCTGGTAGATGCGATCGCGTCCGGATCGCAGCCTGGAGCGGATTTCCCCCATTTTGACGCTGGCGCGATCGGTGACGTCCCCCCGTTCGTCGATGCAGCGGTGGATCTCCTGTTCGAGTTCGGGATAGGTCCGCAGTTCGGAGACGAGGGCGCCCAAAACCGGGACGTCGGGCTGGTCGTCGATGACGCGCCGCAGTTGTCGGGCGCCGGAGAGGGTGGTGGCGATGGCGAGAAGTTCTTCGCCGAACAGTATACCCTGGCGATCGGCCCGTTCCAGGGAACCGCCGATGTCTTGGATGCCGTCGAGGGAGAGCCCGCCGACGAGGTTGAGTTCGAGTTGGTAGGCTTCTTTCGTCTGTGCCAACAGGTTCAGCGTCTCGTCCCGGTTCGCCGGAATCTGAAGTTGCCGCGCCGCGACGGCGCCCAATTTCGTCGCCGTGAAGGTGGACAGGTGGCGGCACAACCGCTGCCATTCCAGTAGTTCTAGGGTTTCTGCCTGAATCAAAGCCTCAAAACCTGTTTCTGTAATTTCCGTACTACATATTTTAATGGGAAACTCCCCGATGTCATCTGGCTTTTTGGAGGTCCCGGGGCGATCGGGCCTGGGGGTAGAGCTTTGGGGTGCGATCGGTCTAAAGTCCTGTAGTGGACCGACACGGCTAAAAATGTGCTTTCGTGTAGGGTGGGTTAGGCGGCTGAAACCCAGGCTGTGATGGCAA
>NZ_JAYFER010000429.1:0-227 GCF_055795065.1 Lyngbya sp. CCY1209 | reverse complement strand
AAGGCTCACAGCAAAAGTCCACTCAAGTGGACTGGGTTGGGGCAATTGTGTTCGAGTCATCTGGGCAGTTGTTATCTATATCGCTTTGCAATCCTCTTTAGAGGATTTGTGCTGTGAGCTTGGGAATTGATTCCCAAGCGGTTTTGTCGCTCAACCGGATTCGATCTGATTTCGAGCTAACCCGCCTTGAAATGAATTTCAAGGCTCACAGCAAAAGTCCACTCAAG
>NZ_JAYFER010000428.1:0-7092 GCF_055795065.1 Lyngbya sp. CCY1209 | reverse complement strand
GGGAAGTTTTGAGGTGTTTAGTAATGGAACATCGGCGACCGTAACGGTTGAGATTCTCAGTGCGATCGACGGGTTGGAGGGTAACGATACCCTCACGGGTTCCGATCGCGATGATTCCCTATTTGGAAATTTTGGAAATGACTGTTTGATTGGTGCCGCCGGAGACGATACCCTGCAAGGGGGAGAAGGATTGGATACCTTTGCCTATCTCTCTCGTTCTGGCACAAATTCCGATCGCATCGCCGATTTTACGCCGAGGAGCGATCGTCTCGTTTTCGACCGTAACGAATTTGGATTTGAGTTAATTGAAGGTACTCCTGAAAACCAACTCAGTTCGGAACAATTTGTCACCGATCCCAATATTCCGAACACCCTCACCAGTCCAATTTTAATCTACAACCAGCCAGATGGAATCCTCGAATATTACCCGAATGGTATCGGAATTGAGCCCCCTGAGACGGTCGCAGTTTTCGATGGTTCTCCGAACCTATCCACCAATGATATCCTGCTAGTGGGAACCTCAACAGAGCCGATCGCTCCAGTTACCGCCAAAGCCGATGTTGCAACCACACCCGATTCAATTTTGGGGACGGACGGCCCCGATGTCATCAGTCTGGATGATTTTCCCTCTAGTTTGAATGCGATCGCCATTCCCGTTTTAGACAATGACAGTCCGGCCGGTGGTTTGACAATTGACAGTCTCGGCACTGTGGTGGGAGGAAACGCGACCATTCTTGAAGGTGGTACGGCGGTGCAGTTTATCCCGACACTGCTAGGAGAAACCGTCGGGAGTTTTAATTATACTGCCAGTGACAGTGCGGGGAATACGGCATCTGCCCCGGTAACGGTTACTATTTCCGCCGTGACAGCCGTCGATGGTTTGGGAGGTGACGATATTCTCCGAGGAGCTGAAGGCGATGATTCTCTATTTGGAAATACCGGAAATGACACGCTACAGGGTGGCAACGGAAATGACATTCTCGAAGGAGGCTTTGGTGGTGATTTTCTGATAGGTGGTGATGGAAATGATACTTTCCTTTATCGATCAGTCGAGGAAGTGCAAGATAATCAAACCGACTCTATTTCGGATTTTGATTCTGATAGCGACCAAGTACAGTTTACGGAAGATTTCAGTGGCATCAATTTGATTGGTGAAACCGATGAAATTCCCGTTAATGAATCTGCCTTGATTTACGCACAAACAACTGGGGAGTTACGGTATGTTGATGAAAGTAACAATCAATTCGTTATTGCTGCTTTCAGTCCTTTGCCTGATGGTAGTTTCCCCCTTCTGGATGATTCATCAATTTTGATCCTTTAAACCATAGGGTCGCCATCAGACCGTTTCAGCTCAAATGAGGCAAAATTCAAAACGGAGCATCGGGCATCTTGCCTGTAGATTCAAAACGTAGCATCGGGCATCTTGCCTGTAGATTCAAAACGGAGCATCGGGCATCTTGCCTGTGGATTCAGATCGGAGCGCCTCATTTAAAATGAAACAGTCCACTACTAGACAGTACAATTACCGACGAGACGGCGGCAAAGTCCGGAAAATGCCGATTCCGGTGGGTCTGGTGGTTGTGGTTCCGCCGTCGGAGCCCGAAACGGAACTCGGCGCGACGGGAAGGGTGGAGGGCAAAGCTCGGTTCGTGTTCAGTCCGCCACCCGTCGTATTTTCGGAGGTTTGCAGGGAGTCAGAACTGCTGGAAACGCCCCCCGTCGTGGCGCCGCCGCCTCCGAGGGGGTCGCCGATGCCGCCCAAGGCATCGCCTAAAAAGGAATTGGTGAAGCCGGAGTCCTGTTCTTCCTCAAAAAAGGTAGCTCGGATGCGACGTTGGGCGATCGCATCTTCTGAAACGGGTTCGGTTTCGGCGATCGCGCCAGAACCTACCCCCGCAACAATGGTTAGCATCGGTAGCAGTAACAATAATTTTGACACATTACGGATGATCATATCAACTTCTCCAATACGAATTGAACCTCACAACATTAGCATAGGCGATCGGACGTGCGATCGCCCAACCCCGGTAATCTACGACTTAAACAAGGAAAACTTTTCAAATTTTTCAGCCAGCAGATAGTAAAAGGTGACGCGAGATTTATTCCGCGTATCTTTCATTGCTTCGCAAACCTCGGCGATCGCCCCGTCCAAATCGGCTTCATTGGCCGTCAGTTGCAGCTTTTTTTTTAAAAAGCTCTCCCGCACCCGATCTAACTCGGCTTGATCGCCACAGGAAACCAATGAAGCATCTCGGCTCCGCAAAGCAATGCCGAGATGTTTGACAATTTTTTCCACCACTTCTTCATCGACATTGGTCGTGTATTTTTGCACGTCCTGGATATATTCGTCCATTGGGAAATCTCCGCTCGCTTGACTGTATTTTTTCTTCAACAAAGATTCTGCTACAAAAGGCAATCGAGGTCAAGTATTGGCCGGAGTTAACCTCACAAATTGATTTAAAAATCAAAAAACGGACGCCCTCACTTCCCTACATCCGAAAACTCACGGTTCAATCCGACACCATCACCTCGCCGGTTCAGAACATCCGAGGGGGTGGGAATCGGCGACAACCGAGACGGTGACGGCTTTTGCTCTCGACAACCCATCCCCCCTCGACTTCTGCCCGCAATAACTCAAACTTTAAAAGTTGCGAATTGACACCGGATCGCCAATTCACTCAATTTCTGTTAAACTCAATACGTTCGCTCTTTCAACCATCTTCAACCCCTATGACAGTCCCCCATCAAAGCCCAGTTCTGACCCGACCCATCCAGAAAAAGCCGTCTAAGACGATTTGGGGATCGCCGTCTAACGGATGATTTTAGATAGAAATGATGACCCAAGATAGGGTTGTATTGAAAAAAATTGCGGGTCAACTGGGAGTATAAATCGATGAAATTTTGTTTTTTTATTAAAGATTGGTTGCGATGGATGATCGGAAAACGGGGGGTGCGATCGCTGGGAATTTTGAATGCGACATCGCCTCGGTTTTTGGTCGCACTCTTTTTAGTTTCATTAATCGCCGTACTGCAAATTCCGGCGATCGCGCAGCCACCCATCGCGCCGCCACCCATCGCGCCGCCACCCATCGCGCAGCCACCCATCGCGCCGCCACCCATGCTACAGGTTGACCCCCAACCGGCGGCTACCCCCCAACCGGCCACCCCGCAGCCACCGATCGCGAAGCAAGCGGAAATTCGGGGCGTGTGGATGACGAGCAACGACAGCGACATTTTGATGGATCAGCCCAAACTCGAAGAGGCGATCGGGCAATTATCTCGACTCCATTTTAACACACTTTACCCGGTAGTTTGGAACTCCGGTTATGTGACATATCCCAGTACGGTGGTACAAGAAGCGGGAATTCAAAACTTTGTTCGCCGGGGGATTCAAGGACAAGATATGCTGGCCGATTTAGTGCAACGGGCCCATCGTAAAAACTTGTTAGTGATTCCCTGGTTTGAGTTCGGATTTATGACGCCTCCCACCTCCGAATTAGCGTTAAATCACCCCGACTGGCTAACGCAACAGCGGGACGGAACCCAAACTTGGATCGGTGCAGCGGGGGAAGTGGTTTGGCTGAATCCCTTCCATCCGCAAGTGCAAAAATTCATCACCGATTTGGTGTTGGAAGTCGTCACCCGGTACGATATCGACGGGGTACAATTCGACGATCACACCAGTCTACCCAACGTCTTCGGATACGATTCCTACACCCGTTCTCTCTATCAACAAGAAACCGGAAGCAGTCCCCCATCCGACCCGTACAATTCATCCTGGGTGCGGTGGCGGGCCGATAAAATTACAGCCTTCGTCAGACAACTGAATAAAGCGGTCAAAGAGAAAAAGCCCAATGTCATTTTTTCGGTGACACCCAACCCCTATCATGTAGCCTACGACAGCCACCTCCAAGATTGGGCGAGGTGGGTGAGGGATGACCTGGTTGATGAGTTAATCGTGCAGGTTTATCGAGACGAAATGGACTTTTTTACTGCAGAGTTGAATCGCCCGGAAGTGAAAGCCGCCCAGAAAAAGATCCCGACGGCGGTGGGAATTCTGACGGGGTTGAGAAATAGACCCGTCCCGATGCCGTTCATTCAATCGAAAGTCCGGGCGGCCCGCGATCGCAATTTGGGCGTGGCGTTCTTTTTCTTTGAAAGTCTGTGGGAATACGCGCCGGAACCGGTCGCCGAACGGCAGTCAGATTTTCTCAATCTTTTCCCCAACCCGGCGGTGCGATCGTCGATTTAGGGAATGGAATACCCCCCATTATCCCCCTTAAAAAGGGGGACTGGGAAGCCAATTCTCCCCCCTTCCAAAGCAGGGCCGTGTCATTCTCCCCGAAAAATGGCGGAGGGAGCGGAGGGGGATTATTTTAAATTAAAAAAGGGGTGATTTTAGCCACAATAAATATAATCATCAAGCGCCGATCGCCGTCCCTGCCACGCCCCCGAGCAACTGATAGATCATCGCCGCGATCGCGAACAGGCCCAAAATAATCATCAAGCCGGCGGGCATAAATTTCTTCGTTTTGACATAGCGCCCCACGAAAGCGATCACCAAAACCACGGAAATAAACAGGGAAAAAATCAGCGCCCAGCCGAAGCCCTGGGCCTGGAGAAAAGCGCCCAAAAGCAGCAGAATGCCGCTGCCGACGCCCGCCATCAGAGAAATTTTACTTTGCGCTTTCGTATATCCGACGATCCCGCCGATTATCGCGAGAATTCCGTAGGCGATGGTTGCGATCAATCCCAGGCTCATGACTCCTCCTCCTTCAACAGTGACATCAACAGCAACCTATCAGGGACGGGAGGACACCGGCAAAAAACGTTGTAAAAATTAACGATTCCTCCGGACACCAATGCCGATAAAATATAGAAATGCGGCTTTTTCATTGAGATTTCAGCCGGTTTCGGTGCCCATTTCGATCCATTTTTGTCCGATGTCTTCCCTGCAACCCCACGCGATCGCGAAAATGAAGTTTCTCCAGCGTCAGGCCGCCTCCCTGCTGCTGTACCAGGGCGTGATGGAGGGGGCGATCGGCCGCGCCTTTTTGCACCTGTTGGAAACCTTGCAGCGGGGGGACACTCCGGACAGTCTGCAAGCCTACGGCGACTGGTTTCGGGTGCAGGCGGAACGCTGCCAAAGCTGGCAAAATTACCTGCTCACCCAAATTCTCCGGGCCGAGAACCCCTTCACCCGCCAGGCCCAACAGTCCGACCTGGACATCCTCCCCAGGTCCCTAACCGCCGCGGCCCGCCGCGATTTGGGCATCTTGCAGACGCTTTACCAGTGCGAGGGGGTGCAAATTGCCCTGTGGGTGCAGGCGATCGCGCAACTTCCCGACCTCCCCATTATCTGGGAAGACGCCCCCGATCGCGTCGAAAAAATTGAGGAACTCCCCCTGCGTCGCAAGTTGGCGGCACTGGACAATTGGGGGGACGGGTTGGAACCCCTGGCCGCCCACTACCGGCGCTACGGGACCGGAAAATTCGCCCGAAATCAGGCGTTTCGCTGGCAAAAGGGAGAACTGCGGGCGATCGCCAACCCCGACCCCGTGCACCTGAGTCAGTTGGTGGGTTACGAGTCCCAGCGGGAAATGTTATTGAAAAATACCGAATTTCTCCTGGCCGGATATCCGGCGCTGAATGTCCTGCTTTACGGGAGCCGCGGGTCGGGCAAATCCTCCCTGATCAAGGCCCTGCTGCACCGGTACGGCGATCGTGGGTTGCGGTTGATCGAATTCGCCAAATCCGACCTGGGGGCGCTTCCCGAGGCGATCGAGCAGTTGCGGGGGGTCCCCCAGAAATTCATCATCTTCGTGGACGACCTGTCCTTCGAGGAGGACGACGACGCTTTTAAAGCCCTGAAAGTCGTCCTGGAGGGAAATTTAACCGCCCGACCCCAAAATGTGGCGGTGTACGCCACCTCCAACCGCCGCCACCTGGTGCGGGAATTTTTCGAGGAGCGCCCCCGGCCCCAAGATGCCGACGAGGTGCACCACTGGGATACGGTCCAGGAAAAATTGTCCTTCGCCGATCGCTTCGGACTCACCCTCACCTTTGAACCGCCGGATCAGGACGCCTATCTGGCGATCGTCCGCCACCTGACAAACCTCGCCGGACTCGACATCGACCCCGAAGACCTGGACTATCGCGCCCGCCAGTGGGCCACCCGCCACAACGGGCGATCGGGCCGGACGGCGCGGCAGTTCGTGGATTTCCTGACGGCGGAATTTGCCGTTTCCGAGAAATAGCCAAAATTTCTGGCCCCCCTGGCCCCCATCCCCCCCAACCCCCATCCCCCCCAGCCCCCATCCCCCCCAGCCCCCATCCCCCCCAGCCCCCCTTTGAAAGGGGGGAGAAAGGGGGGAGTAAGGGGGGAGTAAGGGGGGAGTAAGGGGGGTGAAAGGGGGGTGAAAGGGGGGAGAAAGGGGGGAGAAAGGGGGGAGCCAGGGGAGGCAACGCTAGAAACTTTAACGGGGACTTTGAATCAAAAAGTGTATTTCTTTTGCAGCGAACGGCACTGTATAGGAGCGATCGTGTATTTATATCAAATCCGGTTAAATACCCGCTTTCGCCAAAGCCAATTCCGGCTCCCCCCTTTTTCCCCCCTTACAAAGGGGGGCCGGGGGGGATGGGGGTTGGGGGGGATCTCCGATTCTCAGGTAAATAACCGGATCTGATATGACATGACTCACAGAAACCATTATAATCAAAAAGTATCAAGCCTTTGAGGACATTGACTATGAAGGCAGAATTCACCGCAATCATTGAAGCGGCTTCCGAAGGCGGATACTGGGCAATTTGCCCCCAGGTTCCCGGCGCGAATGGGCAAGGCGAAACCATCGAAGAAGTCAAAGAAAATTTAAAGATGGCAATTCAACTGATTCTGGACGATCGCTTGGCAGATATTCGCAGGGGACTCTCCGAAGATGCCATCGAGGAAACCATATCAATTCCATGAAGCGAAAGGAATTAGAAAAGAAATTAAGAAGGGCCGGTTGTTATATCAAATCCGGTTGAATGCTCGGAACAAAACGGGTTAGATATCCAAACCGCTTGGGAATCAATTCCCGAGGGCGCAAGCCT
>NZ_JAYFER010000427.1:0-5598 GCF_055795065.1 Lyngbya sp. CCY1209 | reverse complement strand
AACAAGGGGGACTTTCAGACGCTGTGGTGTGATCAGTCTGATCCCCCATTATCCCCCTTAACAAGGGGGACTTTCAGTTAATCTGGGGACGTCGCGGACTTTAAAATTACCGTATTTTTCATTGAGGAATTGTTGTATGCCGCTGTATGAGTTTCGCTGTGCAAATTGCGGGGAGTTTGAGAAATGGCAGATGTTGGCGGAGGTGGGAACTCCGGTGTCCTGTCCGCAGTGCGATCGCCCCAGCGAGAAAATTTTTTCACCTCCGAATATTAATTTGAATTCGGGGGGTTTGAATTTGCGGCGGACGGAAAGTAAGGAACCGCAACTGGTGAAACGCGATCGCGAACCGAAATCCCCCCGATACAAACCAAGTCGGTGCGATCGGCCCTGGATGATCGGCCACGGTTGAATCATCTTGTAGCTGAAAAGTAGGGTGTGTTCCGGGGGTAATACTCATCCCGATTTTGGTTGGACAGCACCCCCCGGAACGCACCATCATCTCTCTCAATGGTGCGTGCCCCTCTACATCTACCTCTATTCTATTGGTTGTCAAGCTCAAATTTAATGACTACAATGTGAAATTGTCACCAAGTGGTCAACTGTTAACAATCCGATGAAACGTACAAATCTGGCAAATTCTATCCCAGACGATTATTTTAGCAACTGGCTTGAATATTGCGAAAAAAATAGAAAAAATCATCTAAAATATTTGGGAAAAATTGAGAGAATAACTCCGACAGAAGCTCAAAGAATTCACCATTCAGTCCAAGAGTTTCAATTGGGAGAAGCCAGCGAAGGCTTGCAGTTAATTAAACACGCCCAAAGGTGGAGCCAGAAAATTGATAATCCTGATTATATAAAAATTATCAAACTTTTTATCGGGGAAGAAAATCGTCATAGCCGTTATTTGGCAGAATTTTTAAAAAGTCAGAATTTAACTTTAGGAACAGAATCTTTTACCGACAAAGCTTTTCGTGCCATTCGTAACTCATTTGGACTAGAAATGTCAATTCGAGTTTTGGCTGCGGCTGAGATTATTGCCACAATTTACTATCCTTGCCTAAGGATGGCTACCTCCAATGAATATTTAAAATCAATTTGTCTTAGGATTACTGAAGAAGAAATCGAGCACGTTAAATTTCAGATGCAGAATTTGGCAGCATTAAATATTGAAAAGAATGAGATTTTGTTTCGCTTCTCTAACCTTCTACACCTCTTTTTTATTCTGGGAACGAGTATCATGATTTTACCCATTCATTCACCCGTAATTCAAAGCAAATATGGAAACAACCCCATCAATTTCTTGAAAGTTGTTATTGGCGAAACAAAAAAGTATTTGTCATTAATCAAACAGTTGAGAGAACGGCTGATTTTACCGTGATAATTCCAGATGAGTTAAAGCCGATCACACTGCTATATCAAACACCTACATTATGCCCTTTGACAGTTTGTGTAGGAACGTCGCCAATTAAAAAGAGGTTGAAATGAGATTAAAAGTCAGTGAAAATGGCTTGGTTATTCCCCCATCTTTTAGGAGAGGTGAGTGAAGGTTATCATCGATACTAAAGTTTGAAGCCGCTTCAGAAGATGGCACCCAGGAATCATAACTGTTTAAGCGGACATGATCTAACTCATCAAATTTTTGACATACTGTGCGATCGCGGGTTGCAGTGTTAACCCTGATGATTTTTCGAGGAAATTCCGTTTTTTCAGGGATTGTATCGCCTTCAAAAAATCCGAGTCTGATAAAAGTTCGGGGGGGTTTTTGCCGATCTCTACGGGTTGCTCTTGGTTTGCCAACCACCGGATGAGGATTTGCTCGGATTCTGACAGGCGTTGATAATGTTGTTTGAGGATGGGTTCCAAGTCTCCCAAAAATAGGGTGGGATAGGAGAGAAATTGCCGGACGCTACCGTTAAATAAATCGAGAATAGCAGTGGCAATTATATTTAACCATAAAGGGTTGCTGTTGTAAAGCTCGATCAGCCGCGACCATTGATTTTTGTCTCGGAGTTGTCTGGCGGTGAGGAGTTGGCTGGCTGATTCCCCCAAGCCGGAGAGTTGTAGCGTTTTGCAGTGGCAGTCTTCGGCTTCTAGGGTGGCGATTTCTAGGGGTTGTTCCCAACTCAGTAGCAACAAACAACTCTGATGGTAAAATCGCCCAATTTCGTCGATGAGGCGCCCATAGTTTTGGTATTCTTGCCGATAATTTCCGACGCATTCACCCGGGTTTAAGGTTTCTTGTAAGTCATCGAGGATGATTAAGCAACGGTGGTTTTGCAGGTGGTTTAAGATGGAAGTTCTGGAGTTTAAGTGGTTGATGATTGATGGGTTTTGGGTGGGGGGAGGTGGGGCGATAAATTCGATGATGTGGGTTTGCAGGGCGTTCAGGGTGGGGAATTTTCGATGGCTACGCCACAGGATGCGATCGAAGTGGTCTTTGATGTCTTCTACCAGTCGTCTGGCGAGGGCGGTTTTACCGATACCTGACAATCCGGTGAGGGTGACAATGCGGCAATTTTCCGTCAATATCCACTGCTTGAGGGTGGCTAATTCGTGGTTGCGATCGTAGAATCGAACATTTTCCGGGGCTTGGCTGAGGTCGTGGCGGGGTTCGGATGGGTTCCTGGGGGCGGGCGATCGCTTTTCGGGTTTTTCCCAATGATTGTATGGGTCGTTACAGAGATTTATTTGATTGCCAATAAGTAACCCATCATTGTAGTAAGAGAACACCCCATTTTCGAGGAGCGATCGCACATTCTTTTTTCTGACATCTTCTCCCAACAGATCCGACAAAAGTTTCCATAATTCCGATGCCGACTTTCTCACATGGTCGTTGGTACAGTGGTATTCTTCTGCGATCGTCTTGTATCCTTTCCCTTCCCACGCACCCTCCAAAATAGCCCGTTGCAGCGAGTCCAGATGCTTCCCCGTCCTGTCAAAAATCAGATGATCCGTCCACTGCAAAGCTTCTTGCATCTCCATAGCTTCTCAACCCAGTTATAGTGTGTCCTCCTCTGACCCCCCATTATGTCACATTATCCCCTGTTTTGCCACAAAATATCACAATTTTACTTTTCTTTACTTTTAAATCGTTGATCAAGACCCCCTTAAATGCCACTTTTATGGTCTTGACGAATGATAAATAAGTTAAGAAGATAAGAAGCATGATTCAATCCTGCCCTGACTTCATCAGGATTAATTTTTGTGAAGTTCGCAAAGGAAGTATTATGACAACCCACTCCGCTTCGGGCGATCGCATTGTCGTTGGCTATATCACCGGTAAGCATGGTCAATACGAAGTGTTTTATAGGAAAAATAAAGATTTGTACTTTCACAATTCGGCTGGAACTGTAGGGACTGGCTTTCGGGTCACTTCTAATGGCAATTATGCTGCCCCGGATGGAACGATTTACCATAATAATCCCAGTGTCATTTCTGCCATTCAGAATCGATACAATTTGGGAAAATATAGATAGTTAAATTAAGGAAATTTAAAATATAATAGATGTAAATAAATGCGACCCAAAATTCCACATTCTAGTAATCTTTGAGGATCAACTTATGCAATACGAGTACAGTATCAAAGTCGCTGATGTAGAGAAAGTGAATACAGAATGTAATGCAATGGGTCAACAAGGTTGGGATCTGGTAACTGCTTTCCCCTATTCGAGGGTTAATTGTTGCAATCAATCTGTTCCGACTGTTGTTTTAATTTTCAAAAAATCTGTATGAGTTGTTTTCATAAAAGTCGTGATAGCATCAGCCTTGGAAATCTAAAAACGCCTGCTTTTTCAAATTTTATTGAAAATTTAGGCATGACCCCTTTGCTGGCTCATCATCCCGCTTGCAAGTATCATCACAATCACATTATTTGGGTTGGAAACTTACCCTTCTGTCTGGGTTGTTCGATGATGGGTTCCGGAATGATTGTAGGAATTATGCTGATTCCTTATTTGGGAATTTTAAAGGATTTACCGTTTTTTGTCTTACTTTCTCTAGGGGTTTTACTTTATATTCCGGCGATACTCCAAATCTGGATTCAGCAAAAAACTTACAAAATTCTAGCCAGATTTTTTTTGGGAGTTGCAGTCATTTTTCTCTGCTATGCGGGTTTGTGGTTGACTCCGAACTCGACGATTGGATGGATTTTAAAGCTGGGGTTTATCACAATTTTTTATATCGTTTGGCATCTCACGTTAAGGTTGCGATCGCAATATTCAAAGTCTCCTTGCCAAAATTGCCCGGAAGGACGCTTTCCTCTCTGCTCATACACAACGCATCGAATTCCTAAATTAGCCCAACAATATTTTTTAGAATCTGATGGAACCAACTCAGAAGCCGATGAGTTTGTCACGGCATTACAGTCCGTATATTCCCAACCTCAAAAAGACACAATCTCAAGCTAAAGGAGCATTTTATGATGACGGGTTAACGGGAATGCGATCGCATAGTGTTACAGCCCTATCTCTACAATCTTTTGACTGTTGTAAATTCTTGAAACTCTGAAGGAAATACCATCATGCTTTCTGATATTATCACCGAAAACGGCTTGGACTTAGGCATAGCTACGGCTGGGAACGACTCTATTATCATGTCTCAGCTTCCCTCAGACCAAACTGCCTATTTCAGTGCATCACCTTTTCCAGATGCGATCGCACTTTTAGAGGGAGACGATTCTGCACTGAATGACAATACTGGAAGGATTTTCTACGGCAACCAAGGAAATGACACCATGACTGGGGGAGGCGGAAACGATACCCTCTTTGGCGGTCAAAATGATGATTTCCTCGAAGCTGGAGGTGGCAACAGTATTTTGTTCGGCAACTTGGGTAATGACAACCTGAGTGGAGGGCCGGGAAATGACAGTCTGTATGGCGGCGCGGGTAATGATGTGGTGATTGGAGGCTCTGGAAATAGCATTGTCTCCGGTGATAAAGGATTAGACACTTTAACAGGTAGTGGTGGCGCCAACCAATTTATCCTAGCATCATCGGGGGCTGACCGGGATGTGATTACTGATTTCCAACCCGGTATCGATAAGATGAGTCTCCCCGCAGGTGTTACCTTTGCTGATTTAGAGGTTCGGGGTTCTGGTGGAAATACAGAAATTCTCCGCAATGGTGAAGTTGTAGCAATTCTAAATGGTGTGATTTCTTCTTCCATCAGTAGCAATGACTTTATCACAGCCGGACAAGAAACGCCACCTCCACCGCCGCCACCAACCCCCGTTGAAGATCCGCCACCGCCCAATAATTCGACCCTTGCAGAAGCCAGTGAATTGGGAGTATTAACTGAAGATGGCTTGGTACTTCAAGATTTTGTCGGCGATGAAGATACTTATGACTATTATCGGTTTACACTTCCAACTAATGGTCAATTCAGTGTGGAATTAGGTAGTGTAACTGAATCAGCAAGAGTTGAACTGATTAAAGATTTCAACAATAATGGAGAAATTAACGAAGGGGATGGTGATATTTTAAGTACAAGTAGCAGAGCTGACTCAGATTCTAATGCCACAATCAGTAGAGCAATTCAGGGAGGCACTTATTATGCAAGAGTCTATCCTGCCTTCTCTTCTGGCAATACCAACTACGA
>NZ_JAYFER010000426.1:0-299 GCF_055795065.1 Lyngbya sp. CCY1209 | reverse complement strand
AGACTCAACCCCATCATCACCGGATGGGCAAGGTATTACTCGGGGGTAGTCTCCAAGGAGATTCTCAGCAAGCTAGACAACATACTCTGGCAACAACTGCGGGCATGGGTAGTATCACGATGCGGAAACGCCAAATATAAAACGCTCAGGAAATACTTCCGAACAGGAAAAGTGATACTGAGTAATGGGAAAGAAAGGAAGGAGAAGTGGATTTTCCAAACTAAGGATGGTCTACGACTGCAACAACATAACTGGACTCCCATTGTCTACCACACGCTGGTCAGACCGAACGCATCGAC
>NZ_JAYFER010000425.1:0-469 GCF_055795065.1 Lyngbya sp. CCY1209 | reverse complement strand
AATCTGCCACCAATAGTCCGACCACTGCCAACCATCTATGACTAACCGAAAGGTAAACATCTGCCATGAACCCTCGATAACAGCGGGTATCGAAAACAGGTTGATTACGGTGCTGCTCGAATGAGCAAGTGGAAAAGTGGAAGATTCGATGAGTTATCCACACAGACCCTTAAAAGTACACCGGGGGATAGGATGAGTCTAAGGATGGAACACCCATACAGACGGAACGAAATAACCCCATAATGGCTCTTGCTCAACGGTCGATTAAGCAAGTAGTGAAGGCAATAGCCAAAAGTGTAAGCGCAAGCCATATGGGGATGAGATGTGACCAGAAGCCAACGCCCAGATGTAATGTCTGGGATACGCAGACGGGTCACGGTTTAGACGTAAGGTGGAGACTTGAGTAGCAATAATGGCGTCTAGTCAAACCAAAGGATTCGGCAAGCCGAAACCAACGGTCACTAAGAAT
>NZ_JAYFER010000424.1:0-267 GCF_055795065.1 Lyngbya sp. CCY1209 | reverse complement strand
CCGACAATCCGAGACAGAGCCAAGCAAGCCTTGGTCAAGATGGCAATGGAACCCTACTGGGAACCTAAATTCGAGGGGACAAGCTATGGGTTTCGACCCGGACGCTCAACCCATGATGCGATTGGTAGAATATTTGTTGGAATTAATCAAGGGGAATACTATGTCCTCGACGCCGATATTACCAAATGCTTCGACCAGATTGACCATGATTACCTACTATCCAAACTTCATTGTCCAACGACCATAAGGCGAAATGTCAAACAATGG
>NZ_JAYFER010000423.1:0-7320 GCF_055795065.1 Lyngbya sp. CCY1209 | reverse complement strand
GCCGTGTGAGGTGAAAGTCTCATGCACGGTTCTGAATGGGAGGGGGAGATGGTAACATCTCTCTCGACCCCTAATTTATATCTCGTATTTCGCCAATTTTCGGGTTGACTCTTATGGTTCAGACGGCGTTTTCCCTCTCCCGGGCAACTTTTTTTTGGACATTTTGTACTCAAATCTTTATCTTCAGTGCTTCGCTCCTGCCTGAGTCCGCCCATCCGTTGGAAAGCCTCTCTCGACCGGGGCCGCTGTCCCCCGTCGGGGTGGAAGTCCGCCGGGAGATTTTGACGGCCTTCGAGCCGCCCCAGCGCGGCATTCCGGGCCGGCGGGAAGGGGGCGGAACCCGGGGGGGATGTTCCGAATACACCCGCCTCACCAGCCTAATCCCCGTTTCGACGATGGGCCTGACGGCCCGGGAACGACCCCAACTCTTCTTCTACTTCCCGACGGTTCCCGAAAATACCCCCGTCGAGTTCCTCCTGACTCAACTTCCCCCAGAGTCCGCAGAGAACCCGGACGAGGAAATTCTCATCCACAGTGCCACGTTCCAACTCGACATCGACAATCCGGGAATCGTGGGCATCGACTTGGCCTCCCTCGACGGATTTCCGGCCTTGGAAACCGGCCGGGATTATCACTGGTATCTCAGCGTCGTGTGTGACGAGGACAACCCGGCGGTCAACCCGGTGGTCCACGGCTGGGTCAGAAAGGTGGACTTGAATCCCGCACAGGCCGAGATCTTGGAACAATCCGACCCCAAAGAACGCCTGGAGTTTTATACCGGGCAGGAGCTTTGGTACGATCGGGTCGCCACATTTTCCGAGTTGCTCTCGTCCGACCCCGGAGATCCGGCGCTTCTTGAAGCGTGGTCGGATTTGTTGAAATCCGCCGATCTCTACATTACGGAGCGCAACCAGGTCGAATTGTATAAAGAACCGTTCGTCCCCGCCGAACTCGTCTTGGAACCGGGAGCGTGACGCCTCGGAGGCGACGGGCGGGAACGTTCAATTCAGGGCATCGCTCCGAATCTTTCCCATTTTCCATCATCCGCCATGCGTGTACGCCTTTCCGTTCTGAGCTGTGGAACGATCGCACCCTGGGCCGTCTGGTTCGGCTTTCAAGTTTCCGCCCTCGCCGTCGCCCGCCCCGTTCCGCCGCCTTTCTCTTTCTGCGATTCCCCCGATTGTCCCTTGCTCGGCCAAGTCAACCCCAGTCCCGACCCCAACCGCGATCGCTTCCTGCAACCCCTCCCCAAACCGGACAAAGTTCCCCCGCCACAACCGGAACTGCAGCCGCAACCCCCCGAAGAACCCCAACTCCCCACGGACGGCACCCCCTTCCCCATCCGGAAAATTGAAGTCGCCGGCAGCACCCTCCTCACCCCCGAAGACATCTCGGCGATCGTTTCTCCCCTCGAAAATCAGACCGTCACCCTCTCCCAACTGCGGGCCGCCGCGGACGCCATCACGGAAATCTATCTCCGACAGGGTTTCATCACCTCCCGGGCTGTCGTCCCCGAACAGACCATCGTTGATGGAGTCGTTCAAATTCGCGTCATCGAAGGGAGTTTGGAAACCATCGAGGTGGAGGGAACCCGCCGCCTCGACCCCGACTACATCATCGATCGCATCCGCCTCGGTGCGGACGTCCCCCTGAGCACCGCCAGCCTGGAAAACCAACTGCGACTCCTGCGCGTCGATCCCCTGTTCGAGAGCGTCGAGGCGAGTCTGAGGGCGGGCACCGAGGAGGGACAGAGCATTTTGGTGGTGCGGGTGACGGAAGCCGATGCCTTCCAAGTCAGTTTCAGCACGGACAACTATTCTCCCCCCAGTATCGGCAGCCAGCGCTTGGGCCTCAATGTCCGCCATCTCAATTTGACCGGGCGGGGAGACCTGCTGTTCGTCTCTTACAACACCACCCGCCTGATTACGGACGGGGAGTCGGACGTACTCGACATCCTCTACAGCATCCCCGTCAACGCCATGAACGGCACGCTCCAGTTTCGGATTCCGCCCTACCAAAACCGGGTGATTCAGGAGGACTTCGAGGACCTCAACATCGAGGGCAATTCCCTACAGTACGAAATCAGCTACCGCCAGCCGCTGGTCCGGACTCCGGCTGAGGAGTTCGCCCTGTCTCTGGGGTTCGCCTACCAGGACTCTCAAACGTTTGTGGATGGCGAGGGGTTGCGGTTCGGGTTCGGCCCGCAGGATGATGGCGTGACCCGGACGAGCGTCCTGAAATTCGGACAGGACTACATCCGTCGCGACCCTCGGGGGGCCTGGGCGCTGCGATCGCAGTTCAGTTTGGGTTTGGGAATCTTGGATGCTACGAACACGGCGTTTCTCCCCAACGGGCAGTTTTTGAGTTGGCTCGGACAAGTCCAGCGGGTGCAGCGTCTCGGCGACAATCACCTGCTGATTGTCCAGGGAGACCTGCAATTGTCCGCCGACCCCCTATTTCCGGCCCAACAGTTCGTCGTCGGCGGGGCACTGTCCCTGCGGGGCTATCGCCAGAACGTGCGGGCCGGAGACAACGGGTTCCGGTTTTCGCTGGAAAATCGCATCACCCTCAGCCGCGATCGCGCCAACTTGCCCAATCTTCAATTAGCGCCCTTTGTCGATGTCGGCAAGGTGTGGAATCACCCTGACAACCCCAACGAACTCTTCGGACAGACGTTTTTGGTGGGCGCGGGTCTGGGCCTGCTCTGGGAACCCATCCCCAACCTCAACCTGCGCGTCGATTACGCTTTCCCCCTCATGGATCTCGAAGACCGGGGCGACAACTTCCAGGACGACGGCCTCTATTTCAATGTCGTCTATACGATCGATTAGTGGGGAGTGGGGAGTGGGGAGTGGGGAGTGGGGAGTGGGGAGTGGGGAGGCGGAGGAGGCAGGGGGAAGATTCGATTTCCTGTATCCCCTATACACCCCAATTGATGGAAAATTCATAACTTTTTACAAATCGGCTTGTCCCCTTCAGAACTGACCTCGACTGGGGTGCGATCGCATCCCGTTGGGGGTCGGACGGCCAGAAATGGGCCGCGATCGCTCCGTATGTTTACTCAGCCGATCGCCACTCTTCATCCCCTCCCGCCGGAATCAAAAACGGCTCTATTCCCTTACTGGCGATAGTTTTAGCCTTTGGAGTCGCCGTCCAATGTTTTTTTATTGTAACTCTTTTTATAAAAAAAGTAAATAAAAAATTATAAAAAATTAAAAAAAAAAGGTGAGAAAGCTTTTTGGCGTTTTATGGAGTTTAGGATCTTAAATAAAAGTCAAAGAGCTGATTTTCGCACCGATCTGCCCGAACGGCCCCTTTCATTTCCCGGAAACATCATCAATAATGGCGATCGACGGGAGGCGACATCCCCGATTCCGAAATTGGCGATCGCGATCGTCCCCCAAACCCGCCCATCTGAAAACCACGCCCGAGGAGAAAAAATCGTGAAACTCGCAGTATACGGCAAAGGTGGCATCGGCAAATCCACGACCAGTTGCAACATCTCCGTCGCACTGGCCAAACGGGGCAAAAAAGTGCTGCAAATCGGCTGCGACCCCAAACACGACAGCACCTTCACCCTGACCGGATTCCTGATTCCCACCATCATCGACACCCTGCAGGAAAAAGATTTTCACTACGAAGACATCTGGCCCGAAGACGTCATCTACAAAGGCTATGGCGGAGTCGATTGCGTCGAAGCCGGTGGACCCCCCGCCGGTGCCGGATGCGGTGGCTACGTCGTCGGAGAAACCGTCAAACTCCTCAAAGAACTCAACGCCTTCGACGAATATGACGTGATTCTATTCGACGTACTCGGAGACGTGGTTTGTGGCGGTTTCGCCGCGCCGCTCAACTACGCCGACTACTGTATGATTGTCACCGACAACGGCTTCGACGCCCTGTTCGCGGCCAACCGCATCGCCGCCTCCGTCCGGGAAAAAGCCCGCACCCACCCCCTGCGTCTGGCGGGTCTGATCGGCAACCGCACCTCCAAGCGGGATCTGATCGAAAAATACGTCGAATCCGTCCCCATGCCCATTTTGGAAGTGCTTCCCCTGATCGAAGATATCCGCATCTCCCGGGTTAAAGGAAAAACCCTCTTCGAGATGGCAGAAACCGACCCCTCCCTCAACTTCGTCTGCGACTACTATCTCAACATCGCCGATCAAATCCTCTCCCAACCGGAAGGCGTCGTCCCCCACGATGCTCCGGATCGGGAATTGTTCTCCCTGCTGTCGGACTTTTACCTCAATCCCACCCAACCCCCTGTTCAAACTCCCGAAGATGAGCTAGACCTGATGATGGTTTAATAAGTCTAGCTACTCAGGATAAGGAAAAAGAGGTTATGGCTTTCTTCCAGGAGTTTACCGCTGCCCTCAAACAAAAGTGGTTGCAGTATTACCAAGAAAACCGCGACTGGTTGGTTTTACAAATGGAGTTGAGCTCCATCCCCACTCCCGACGGAGGTCGAAGGCCATCCTCTGCCATGATCTTGGGAACCATCAACGCCCTGGACCCGGATGCAGCACAGTTGATGCTGCCCTTTTCCAAACTCAATCCCGACCCGGAAAAATTGATCGAAGTTCTGGGGTTGCACTTCGACCCGGATATCGCGATCGGAATTGCTGGCGTACCGGCAACCGCACCCCCCGTACCGGCAGTTCCGGACGACCATCCGGACGCCGCGATCGAAAATAGGGGTGATATTGAGGCGGCACCGGGGTATTATCCACCTCCAGAAGTGGAAGCACCTGTGGAAGAAACCCCTCCAGATCTCGAGCCATCCTCTGATGTGGATATTGGTACGGCCGCAGTGGTGGGAGGTGCTGCTGTCGCGGGCGCGGCTTTACTGGCCACAAAGGGAGAGGATTTGGAATTGGAAGCCGATGAAGAATTGGCTACTGAAGAAGATCTCGATATGGATTTGGATCTCGATGCCGAGGAAGACTTATCCACCGACGAGATGGATTTGGATCTCGATGCCGAGGAAGACTTATCCACCGACGAGATGGATTTGGATCTCGATGCCGGAGAGGAAGACTTATCCACCGACGAGATGGATTTGGATCTCGATGCCGAGGAAGACCTGACCACCGACGAGATGGATTTGGGTCTCGATGCCGGAGAGGAAGACTTATCCACCGACGAGATGGATTTGGATCTCGAAGCCGGAGAGGAAGACTTATCCACCGACGAGATGGATTTGGGTCTCGAAGCTGACGATGACCTGACCACCGACGAAGATCTCGGCACCGACGATTTAGACCTGGGTCTGGAAGCGGGAGAAGATCTGGCCAACGACGAGATGGATTTGGGTCTGGATGGGGGAGAAGACCTAGCCACCGACGAGATGGATTTGGGTCTGGAAACTGACGAAGATCTGAGCGTTGATGACGAGTTGGATTTGGAAGGAGAAAATCCCTTTGAAGATGATTCCTCAGATGATTTTGGAGATTTGGATCTGAACCTGGGCGGAGATGATGACTTTGGAGATTTGGAAACCACTTCCGACGATGACTTAGATCTCGGAGAATTGAGTGATGATGACACCGAATTTGGCAGTCTGGATGAGATCAGTTTAGACGACCTGGGGGAAGTAACGACCGGAACCAAAGATGGGTTTGATGACTTGGATATGGAAAGTCTGACCGACTCGACAGACGATGATGATATTTCGATATCAGATATCAAATAATTCTCCAAGTTGGTTCAGGTTGTTGCATTCATGATTTCAGATTTTGGAGCATCAGCATCCAAAGTATAGGGTTCCTAATGTCCAAACTCCTGCTATTTTATCCCCACTAATTTAGCGGTTTGCAAAAGAGCTGGGTGCCGACAGCTTTAAAAAAGGCACTGAAGTTAACCACAAGGAGAAATCGATGACTGTCGCACAACCTGAAGCGCTCACCTTTGAATGTGAAACAGGGAATTATCATACCTTTTGTCCGATCAGTTGCGTCGCTTGGCTGTATCAAAAAATCGAAGACAGTTTCTTTTTGGTGATCGGGACGAAAACCTGCGGATATTTTCTGCAAAATGCGATGGGCGTGATGATTTTTGCCGAGCCTCGTTATGCGATGGCAGAGTTAGAGGAGGGGGATATTTCCGCCCAACTCAACGACTACGAAGAACTGAAGCGGCTGTGTTTGCAAATCAAGCGCGATCGCAACCCGAGCGTGATCGTTTGGATCGGAACCTGCACCACCGAAATCATCAAAATGGATTTGGAAGGGTTGGCGCCGAAACTCGAATCTGAAATTGGAATCCCCATCGTCGTAGCCCGGGCGAACGGTTTGGATTATGCTTTTACTCAGGGTGAAGATACCGTTTTGGCTGCTATGGCGAATCGCTGTCCGAAGCAAGTTGAAGAAGAGGATAAGGGCGATGGGTGCGCTGTCGCGGATCGCAACGCGATTCAGAAGTTGCTCAGTTTCGGGAAAAAGAACGAAGAAGTCGCCCGGGAAGAGTCGGAATACGTCGATCATCCGCCCCTGGTTTTGTTCGGTTCCCTCCCGGACCCGGTGGTAACAAATTTGACCCTGGAGTTGAAGAAACAGGGGATCAAAGTGTCCGGATGGCTTCCCGCCAAGCGCTACACCGAATTACCCGTCCTGGAAGAGGGCTATTATGTGGCGGGGGTGAATCCCTTCCTGTCCCGCACCGCCACCACCCTGATGCGCCGCCGCAAGTGCAAATTGATCGGCGCCCCGTTCCCCATCGGACCGGACGGAACCCGGGCTTGGATCGAGAAAATCTGCTCCGTTTTCGGCATTGAACCGAAGGGAATGGAAGAGCGGGAAGCCCAAATTTGGGCGAATCTGGAGGATTACATTCAATTAATCCGGGGCAAGTCGGTTTTCTTTATGGGGGACAATCTCCTGGAAATTTCTTTGGCGCGTTTCTTGATCCGCTGCGGGATGACTTGTTCGGAAATCGGTATTCCTTACATGGATAAGCGCTACCAAAAAGCCGAGTTGGATCTGTTGGAAAAAACCTGTCATGAAATGGGAGTTCCGACACCGAAAATTATCGAAAAACCGGATAACTACAATCAGATCCAACGCATTCACGAACTGCGTCCCGATCTGGTGATTACGGGTATGGCGCACGCCAATCCTTTGGAGGCTCGCGGGATCAATACTAAATGGTCTGTGGAGTTTACCTTCGCGCAAATTCACGGATTTACTAACGCCCGAGATATTCTGGAGTTGGTGACTCGTCCGCTGCGTCGGAACAATAATCTCAAGGATTTGGGTTGGGATAAGTTGGTGAAGGAAGCGAAGGTTTGATCCCCCCCAGCCCCCATCCCCCCCAGCCCCC
>NZ_JAYFER010000422.1:0-1407 GCF_055795065.1 Lyngbya sp. CCY1209 | reverse complement strand
GTCGGGGGTGAATACCAGTTCGGTGACGTCCGCCGTCCCCTCCGTGGCATCGGAACTGGCGATCGGGATGGTCACATTTGCGGAGGGTTGGCTGGTGAGAACGACGGTAAATGTGTCCGTCCCCCCGGCTTCCGTCGTGGTCAACCCTGTTGTGGGATCGACCGTGATTCCCGCCTGTGCCAGGTTCAGAGTCAGAGATTGGGCATCGAGTTCATAAACTACACCGTCTTCACTTGGGTTATCACTAGAGGTAAAATTAATCGTTGTTCCGGTAAATCCGTCAAGCGTTGTAAAATTTGCATTGTAGAGCGTTACCGGGTATGTCTGATCGTCACCAGGCCATACAGGGTTTTGGCTAATCCACCCGATAACAATGTAAGAATCTGTATTGGGATCGCCATCATCCACCCCACTTTGATTCTCTGAATTTTCTGAAGGGTTGGTCACAAAAACGTCAAATGATTCTAAATTCTCGACTGCACCAAAGTCTATAGCTTCCGAATCAAAATGGAGTCGCAATGTCAATCCGTTCAAGGTGTTATTTACAGGATTGGCGGTCTCATATGTTACCCCAAATGAGAAGGGACTATTTTCGGCGACGCTCAACGACAAAGGATTGGTTCTAATAACTTGTTCTGGCATTTTTAAAGCTCTCCTTTCAGTTGCTTGGGGGACTTCATACTTTAGATTATCTTGGGGTCGGGCTAACATTTCAAGCGCCTCAACTCATCCCCTGTAGTCCGAAGTACATCATTTTACCCACGGTATTATACAGGCTTAGAGACCCAAAAACTTGATCGGATGTTCCCGAATATTTTTTTAATTTTAGCCCGATTTTGGTTCCCAATTTTCAGATTTTAAAAAATTGAAAAAGAACCCCATTTCATCATCCGGAAACCTGCCCGGAGATTTGATTTATATTGTTCTCTGAGCAGGTTTTTCTAGCCGATTCTTTTTTGGGAGGCGTTCAGAGTATTGAGTCGCTAATATCCAAGCAGAATTGCCGACTCAATACTCAGCAGCTTTTGCACCTCAGATCTCAAAACTATCATCCGTGTCTGTTGACAGAAGATCGATGTCTTCCGCTTCAGACGAGAACTCTACTCCGGAGATGGAACTTTCCTCGTCGGCATCCACCAGTGGGAAGCTGTCTTCAATCACTTCGACACCTTCATCAGTGAGATCGGATTCTGACTGATTTGCAATCAGAGTATCCGCATCATCACTTTCATCCGTGGGATCTAACAGGGGATCGTCGGCTCCCGAATCTTCAGGATCTTCAGGTGCTTCTCCTGTCAAAACATCGGCTTCACTACCCGAATCATCGGAGTCGGTATCCTCGGCGATGTCCTCTTCCTCAGACTCATCGGAATCGGTATCCTCGGCGATGTCCTCTTCCTCAGACTC